>CAXMPL010000276.1:0-1683 GCA_964195125.1 uncultured Kiloniellales bacterium
CGCATTACAGATCCTCCGGGCCCAAGGCGACGTTGTCGCAGGATCCGCCGGCCTTGACCATGGGGAAGCACATCTCGTCGGGGTCGACCACGACCTCGATGACAACCGGTCGGTCGTTGATGGCCAGCGCCTTGTCGATGACCGGGCCCACCTCTGAGGGTTTCTCGGCGCGCAAGCCTGCACAGCCCATCGCTTCGGCCAGCGCTGGATAGTCGGGGGCGACGGTGCCCAGGTCGGTCGCGGAGAAGCGTCCTCCGTAGAAGAGCCGCTGCCACTGGCGGACCATGCCGTGGCCGTGGTTGTTGAAGACGGCGATCTTGATAGGGATGTGCTCGGTGGCTGCGGTGATCAGCTCCTGGCAGGTCATCTGGAAGCAGCCGTCCCCGTCCAAGGCAAAGACGAGATCGTCGGGTCGCGCCATCTTGGCTCCGATTGCCGCCGGCACCGCAAACCCCATCGTTCCTAGCCCGCCAGAGTTGATCCACGAGCGCGGCTCGGTGAACTGCCAGAATTGCGACACCCACATCTGGTGCTGGCCCACCCCTGCCACCACCACCGCGTCTCCTCCGGTGGCCTCGTGGAGCCGGTCGATGAAGTACTGCACCTTGATCGGCCCTTCCGGGTCTTGGTCGTAGGCCAGCGGGTACCGCTGCTGCCAGTCGTCGATGGTCTCGAACCATTCGGTGCGGGCGGGAGGCGCCGCCTCCCCGCGCTTCTTGTCGAGGGCCGCCAGCAGCTGGCCGAGCACCACCCTGGCGTCGCCGACGATGGGAACGTCGGCGTGGCGAACCTTGCTGATCTCGGCGGGGTCGATGTCGATATGGACGACTTTGGCCTCAGGGGCGAAGGTGGCTGGGTCGCCGGTTACTCGGTCGTCGAAGCGGGCACCGATGTTGAAGAGCAGGTCGGAGCGCTGTATCGCAGTCGTAGCGGTGTAGCTGCCATGCATGCCCGACATGCCGAGGGCAAGATGGTGTTGGTCGGGGAAGGCGCCCCTCGCCATCAGCGTGGTGACCACCGGGGCGTTGGCGGCCTCGGCGAAGGCGAGCAGCTCGGCACTGCCGCCGGCCTTGATCACACCTCCGCCGACGAACAGGACCGGTCGTTCGGCCTGTTCGAGGAGGTCGATGGCGGCGCGAATCTGTCGCCCGTTGCCCTCCGTGGTGGGGTTGTACCCTTCCATCACGACCGGCTGCGGATCGGCGAGCTCGGTGAGCCCGTTGAGCACGTCCTTTGGTAGGTCGACCAGCACCGGGCCGGGACGGCCGGTCCCTGCCAGATGGAACGCCTCGTGGATGACTCGGACGATGTCGTCGGGGTCGGTGACCAGGTAAGAGTGCTTGGTGCAGTGCATTGCCAGGCCGGTGGTGTAGGCCTCCTGAAAGGCGTCGGTCCCAATCGCCGCCGACGCCACCTGGCCGGTGATGGCCACGATCGGCGTCGAATCCATCAGGGCGTTCTGGAGCGGCGTGATCAGGTTGGTGGCCCCAGGGCCCGAGGTGGCGATCACAACCCCGACCCGGCCGCTCGCCTGGGCGTAGCCCTCCGCCATGTGGCCGGCACCCTGCTCGTGCCTGGCCAGGATATGGCGCATCGCCCCGTCGAGCAATGGGTCGTATGCCGGGAGGATGGCGCCGCCCGGTATGCCGAACACCACATCAACGCCCTCGCGCTCCAGCGCGG
>CAXMPL010000277.1:0-2839 GCA_964195125.1 uncultured Kiloniellales bacterium
CAGCCGGCCCACCGTCTCGGCCTGCCCCGACGCAAACACCCCTGCCTTTGGGATTGCATTCCCGTCGCCGATCGGGATGACATTCACATCACCGATAGCGAATACGCCGGGCACGCTGGTCTCGAGCGTGTCTGGATCGACGGGCACCCAAGACCCGCCCTCGGTTAGACCCGATTCAACTACGACGCCAGGGCATCGGTGCACCGGCACCGTCACGATGAGGTCGGCCTCCTCGGACGAGCCGTCCGAGAAGGATGCCTCTCGGCCGCTCACCTCCACGACGCCAGCCGCGGTGTGCAGTTCTATGTGCCGCTCCTCGAGAGCGGCCCGGACTCGCGCCACCGCGTCCGGCCCGGCAACCCCCAACGGTGCCGGTTCCGGTATGAAGATCTTCAGGTCGAAGTCGTCTCGGACTCCACGTCGACCCAGCAACCAATGGAGGAGCATGCCCATCTCAAGGGGAGCAGGCGGGCACTTGTAGGGCGGCCTGGCTGCCGCGATGACAATGGTTCCACTACGGAGGCCAGCGATCTCATCGCGAAGCCGGACGGCCTCCTCGAACGAATAGAACGAGTGGGCCGAATCTGACCCTGGGACCGCGCTCCAGTCATAACTGGCGCCGAGCGCCACCACCAGATGATCGAAGGGAACCACGCCGGTATCGGTAGTGATCTCGCGCGATTCGAGGTCAAGGCTGGTGACTTCTCCACGCCGGAAATCGACTCCTCGTTCGGCCAACCTGCTGATAGAGCGCGTCGTCGTCGCCGGGTCGCGCTCACCCACGACGAGCATCGGGTTCATCCCACAGAGGTGCATCGTCTCGCGGCGGTCGATGAGTGTCACTCGATGGGATGATTCGAGACCTTCTCGAGCAACCAAGGCGGCACGCGCTCCACCAAAACCGCCGCCGAGGATGACTACGTCGCTTGATGCCATTGCGCTATCTCAGATCTCGAGCCTAACGATGCCTACAGCCAAGCCATTCTTGGCCAACGAGGGCTCAGCCGCTGATCGTCAAGGCTGCGCCACGCGGGCTCGCTCGGGTCGGCCTTGCACGGCGAAGATCCACAGGGCCACCGATGCCTGCATGGCGATGAGTGCTCCAATGGTCAGCGGCCCGTACTCGTGGTCGCCGGCCGGCGGATCGACGTTGTACAGCGCGGATGCGACAAAACCGAAGAAGCCGACGAGCACTGCGACCGTCTGGCCCACAAGCAGCGCCCGCAGCGACCATGGCTCCAGATCGTCCAAAGCGCCAGCCATATAGGCCAGGGTGTAGCCCGCCTGGATCAGGAGTCCGACGCCAAGCGCCGCCACCACGAGCGGGGAGTCACCCGTCACCAGGAACAGCCCGAGCAGGGTGAGCCCCATCAGGCCATTGATGACCGAAAGCGTTGCCAGCACCGTCTTCATGTTGTCTTCTCCCGCTATTGATCCGATCCAACCGCGAGCAACGACCCTGCCTCCTCCGAGCATCCAACGCAGCGCAGAGGGTCCGTTCTCGATCTCTTCGAGCTCGGCGAGCAAGGCACGGGCCCAATCCCTCCGCGAGGGAGGGAGCAGGTACGTCATCAAGTGACCTCGCCGAGCGACGGTGTGACCCCAGTGCCGCAGTCTCACCCGGCATCTCCGACGGGTCGCGGAAAGGCGATTGCTCCACGGGGCTGGGCGACGGCGGCTGTCGCCCAGGCTCGCCCCGCCGTTGTCAGCCGATACATATGCCGTGGGGGTCGTCCCCCATCGGCCGGCTCCGTCCAACGAGTCTCGAGGTGGCTCCGGTCTTCGAGCCGCATCAGGATGGGGTACAGGGTCCCGGAGGGAAGGCCCAATCGCTTGCTCAGGTCATAACCGTAGAACCACTCACCAGGGGACTCCAGAAATGCGGAGAGCACCGTCGCGGTTTGTGTGGAAGGACGTCTACCCCGCATATTTTAACTCTACATATATAGAGTTCGAAGTCAAGCCGAGCAAGGATTGCCGACCCCGGCTGACAAACGACGTGTGTCCAACGCAGGATGCCCCACGGCAGGCATCCGTGGACGGCGCCGGCGGCCAGCACACCGGATGGTGTCTAACGAGACCAACCCGCCCTGTCCGCCGTTTCGTAGCCCCGACCGGGGCTCAGCCGTGTCGTCAACCGGGGCCGTGGGCGTGGCCGGCCTCGACGACGAAGCGGGTTCCCACGAGTGTTCGCTTGGCGTGGACGTTGAGATCGGCCGCCCAACGGAGCAGATTGCGTGGCACCAGGAACTCGATATCGTCGCGTCGTACCCGCTTGTACGGGTCGAGGTTCTTGCCCCGGGTGTTGGTGTCGACCGACACCTCAGCCGGCTTTCCTCAGCCGACCGGTGTGATGAAGTCGAGGGCGATGCGACCGCCCTTCTTGCGGGCCAAATCCATTGCGTCATCGCTGATGTGTATCTGCATCGATACCACCATAGAACGGTGCACCGTTTCTCCCGACGGCGTTGATGCGACAGCCGATGGGCCAGACTGCGTCTGAGCGAATGTTGCGAACGGACAAAAGGAGGAGCCGGTGGCGAGACTCGACGTGCTGTTCGATGGGTATGCCGGTGACGGGGTCGCCAGCACCGTGAGCTTGATCCGCGACGGCGACCTGGTTGCCGTCGTCGACCCGGGAATGGTGCCGTCACGAGCTTCGATCCTTGATCCGCTGGCCGCAAGCGGGGTGTCGGTCGAGGAAGTCACCGACGTCATCATCTCGCACCATCACCCCGACCACACGGTCAACATCGCCCTCTTTCCCGACGTGCGGATCCACGACCACTGGGCCATCTACCACGATGACCAGTGGATCTCACGCGCCGCAGAGGGCGTG
>CAXMPL010000278.1:0-4536 GCA_964195125.1 uncultured Kiloniellales bacterium
CTGATCGGCAGCCGACTCGGCGCCCCAGACTTCCCCTGGCCTGCCCAGGATCTGTCGCACGTCACCGGGATTGCTCGGCAGCGGGAATACGTCGAATGTCTGGGTGGTGGGATCGAAGCGGACGATGGCGTTGTCCCCAAAGTCGCTCAGCCACACCGCGTCGAGCTCATCGACGTACACCGCGTACGCTTGTGGCCGAGCTCCGGGCAGGGGCCACGTCGCCCAATCCCCGGTGGTGGGGTCGTAGCGGCTGACCGCCCCCGCGTTCCATTCGCTGACCCAGATCCTTCCCTGTGAGTCTGCCCATACCCGGCGGGCTCCTTGGCTGGGAGTGGGCGGCTCGAGCACTGCCACCGCCCCGTCGGCGTCTAGCTGCCCGACGTAGCTCCCGGCGAGCGATGCGTAGTACACGTCGCCCGCTGGCGTCGTAGCGATCCCATAAGGGCCCCTGCCGCGTGGAGCGTCGAACACGTCAATGGCTCCGCTGGTCGGGTCGAGGCGGCCATAGACGCCATTTTGCCCCGTAAACCAAAGCAGACCGCCTCCGTCGAACGTGGCCGTGTTCAGGTTGGCATCGGGACGATCTGCTGGCAGGGGAAAGACCGCTACCTCGTCTGTTGCCGGGTCCACTCTCACGATGGCGTTGAGCCCACTATCGGTGACCCAGGCGGCGCCGTCCGGGCCGACGATCACCCCATGGGGCCGGGAACCCGGCCCGAGAGGGATGTGCTTCGTGTCGCCTGTGTTCGGATCCAGCCAGCCCAGCTCGCCCGAGCCTTGGGCGGTGTACCACACGCCACCATCGGGGGCAGGGGCGACGTCGTGCGGCCGCGATCCTGTGGGGACCGGGAAGGCCTGGAGCACCAACTCGGTCGCCGGAACCAGGACGGCTCCCGGGAGCTCAGGCGCCGGTTCGTCGGCCGTGGTGGTGGTTGGCTGCGAGGGGGCGTCAACCTGAGGTGCGACCTCGGTGGTCGGCGTGATCGGGGGCCGGCTCGTCGATGACGGCTCTGTGGCGTCACCCGAGCATGCAGCCACCACAACCAGCGCAGCGATCGACCACCACATCTTGCTCGCCGACACCCGGATCGGGCCCTCCTTGGGTGCGCCCGAGCGTAGCTCACACCCGAATTCGAGCCGCCGGCACATCGATTCCGTTTGATCCGTAGGATGGTGAGGGTCGGCAAGGAACGAGCATCGTGGCGCAGCAGCCGATCGAGATGATTCTCCTCCATCAATGGGCCAGTTATATGGCGATCCCCATCGGGGTCATTGATGTCGAGGGAAACCTCGTCTACTACAACGAGCCGGCGGAGCCGATAGTCGGAAGGCGTTGGGACGAGGTTGGGCAGATCAACGCCTCCGAGTTCGCCGAGCTTGGGGAGATCACCGATCAAGACGGCGAGCCGATCCCAAGCGAGCAACTCCCGGTGGTGATCGCGTTGAGGGAGCGGCGTCTCGCCCATCGCAGGATCCGGTTTCGCGGCCTCGACGGGTCATGGCATGAGATCGAGGCCGCCGCCTTCCCAGTGATCGGGCAGGGCGGTCGGTTACTCGGGGCCGTGACCATTTGGGAAGCAGAACCGCAGTGAGGATCACCCTGTGGGGGACCCGAGGCTCGGTGGCCAGATCCGGTTTGGATACCGTCCGCTATGGGGGGGATACCTCGGTGGTAGAGGTGGAGGCTGCCGACGGGACCCGGCTCATCCTCGATGGGGGCTCGGCGCTCATGCGGGTCACCCCAGGGCTCGGCAGCTTCTGCGAGCGGATCGATCTGCTCCTCACCCACCTGCACATGGATCACATCCAGGGGCTTGGGTTCTTCTACCCGCTGCGGGATCCGGACATCGAGACTCACATCTGGGGGCCAGTGTCACCGACGACCGGGCTTGCCGAGCGTCTAGCCAGGTATCTGTCGCCACCGCTCTTTCCCGTTCGGTTCAGAGATCTACGCTCCATGCACCTCCACGATGTCGCGCCGGGCTCGTTTGTCATTGGTCCCTTCACCATCTCGACAGATCTCGTCTGCCATCCAGGGCCGACCCTCGGATATCGTATCGAGGAGAATGGGAAGGCAATGGTCTATCTCCCCGATCATGAGCCGGCGTTAGGCCACCGGGAGTTTCCGGCCGACGCACAATGGACGTCCGGCTTCGACCTGATGCGAGGCGCAGACCTACTGATTCACGACGCCCAGTACACCGAGGAGGAGTACGCCGGCCGGGTGGGCTGGGGTCACAGCACGCTGCGCCAGGCCGTCGACCTCGCTGCCCAGGCGGAGGTCAAGACCCTGGTGACCTTCCACCACGACCCGGAGCACTCCGACGAGATGCTCGACCAACAGCTCCAGGAGGCTCTCAGGGCTGATCTACCAATCGAGCTGGTGCCGGGACGAGCCGGAGCGGCGTTCGAGATATGACCGCTGCAGGCAAGAGCGGTAAGGGGTTCCACTTCTGTGGAGACGACCGGACATAGATCGCCTCTTAGCCTGACGCGGCTTCTGCCACCGCCTTGGCGACCCCCCGATGTACGTCCCGATCGAGTGGATCGGGTAGCAGCTGGTCGGCTGGTGCCGCACCGGCGATGGCGAAGGCGGCGGCCCGCTTCATTGCCATCGTGATCGACCCGGCGCCGGCATCCAGCGCTCCGCGGAACAGACCGGGGTAGGCGAGCACGTTGTTGACGATGCTGCCGTCGGCTGCGATCGCAGCACCCCCTTCCCTTGCCTCCGATATCGCGATCTCGGGCACCGGGTTGCTGAGCGCCATGATGATCTGACCGGGTCGGCACCGTTCGCGAGGGAGTAACCCAGGGAGCCCGGTGGTCATCACCAGCACGTCGGAGCGGTCGATGACCTCGTCGGCGAACGCACTGTCGCTGTCGGCTTGCACGGGTACTCCCTGCCTTGCGATCTCGAGCAAGCGTTCGACACCGTCGGGGTTGGGGTCAAACCCTCGAATGATCTCAAAACCGAACCCGGAGGCGAGACCTGCGATGGCGCTTCCGGCAGCCCCAAGGCCGAGCTGGCCGAAAGACAGGTCTGCGGTCTCTTTGCCGAGCCGCCGGGCTGACGACAGTACCGCAGCCATCACCACCACCGCCGTGCCATGTTGATCGTCGTGCATCACGGGTATGTTCAGTCGGCGATCCAACTCAGCCTCGATCTCGTAGACCCCGGGGCTGGCGATGTCCTCGAGGTGGATGCCACCGAATCCAGGGCTCAGCCGCACCACCGTCTCGATCACCGCGCCGGGGTCTGGGGCGTCGAGCACGATGGGGACGGCGTTGAGATCAACGAGCTCGGCATAGAACAACGCCTTGCCCTCCATCACCGGAAGCGCCGCAACCGGACCAACATCGCCCATGCCGAGCACGCGGGATCCGTTGGTGACGATGGCAACCGTGTTCCCTCGCCAGGTGAGGTTGTCCGCGACCGATTCGTCCTCGGCGATCGCCTGCACCACCCTGGCGACCCCTGGTGTGTACACCTCGCGCATGTCCTGGAGGGTTCGCACCGTTGCCCTCGAGTGCACCCCGATCTTGCCGCCTTCATGCTGGGCGAAGACCTTGTCGATCTGGCCCGGCAGCACCTCGATCCCCTCGAGCTCCGTCAGCGCCTGGCTCACCTTCTCGACCGTTGCGTCGTCGGGTGCGATCACGGTCACCTCGCGGATGTTGAACTCGGCACCGACGGTGAGGGTCACGATCTCCCCGATCTGAGCGCCGAGCTCGCCGATGACTGCCAGGGCCTTGGCCAGGGTTCCCGGCTTTCGCGCCGTCTTGATCCGGAACACTTCGTCTCGCTCGATCGACAGCTCACCCATGGGCCGAAGTATGGCCGCGAGCGGGTAGGTCCGAAACGAGATGTCTGGCGGGGTGGGGCATCGGAGGGCACCGGTGAGCGCCTGGGTGCGATAAGGTCTCGCCGTGCAGGATCGTGATCTGGCATTGCTGTTGCTCGTGCTCGCCGCGGCTTCGTCACCGACGGACGATGAACCTCGAGGCGGTGTTCTGTCACGAGTGGCGAGCCGAGCGACCGGCGCAGTTGTCGACATCATCGATCCAAACGAGCTCATCGGCCGCATCGACCTGAACGCGATCCTGGAGCGGGTCGACATCGAGGCCTTCCTGGAACGGGTGGATCTCAACGAGCTGCTCGACAGTATTGACATGGACGCCTTGATCGACCGGATCGACGTCAAGGAAATCGTCGAGCGGGCCGGCATCCCCGACATCGTTCGCGAGAGCACCGGCGAGCTTGCAGGGTCCCTGTTCGACGTGTTCCGCCGGCAGCTGGTGGCGCTCGATACGATCACCGGCCGGTTCATCTACCGGTTGACCACGCGTGATCCGGCATCGAGGCCGAGATCACCGGACGAGCTCGACGCCGGATCGGGTGTCGACGAGGACGGCAGGGCTCAGGTCTCCGGGCACTATGCCGGTCCGATCTCTCGTCTGCTGGCGTTCCTCGTCGACCTATTTTTTGTGTGGACGGGGTTCGTCCTCGGCGCCGTTGGCGTCGCCTTCGTGCTCGGG
>CAXMPL010000279.1:0-3122 GCA_964195125.1 uncultured Kiloniellales bacterium
ACCACCAAGGCCACGCTGGGATCTAACGCCATCCATATGACGGCGCGGCGCGATCAACGCACCGGTTGGGTCATCGCCATCGGTGCTCTGGACAACCTGGTCAAAGGGGCGAGTGGGCAGGCCATCCAATGCGCCAACCTGGCGATCGGCATCGATGAGGCATCGGGGTTGGGCCGCGCCGGGGTCTATCCATGACCGACAGCCCCGGGGCCATCTCGAGCCAGGCGCTTCCGCAGATCCAGCACCTTCGCGGGCAGACGATCGTGGTCAAGACCGGAGGACGCGCCCTGGCCGATTCTGAGCTGGCTCGCCAAATCGCCGGCGACGTCGTGTTGATGCATTCGGTCGGGATTCGATGCATCGTCGTTCACGGCGGCGGACCGCAGATCTCGGAGCTGCTCGACCGATTCGGCAAGGAGACCAAGTTCATCAAGGGACACCGCGTCACCGACGCCGAGTCCCTCGAGATCACCCGGATGGTTCTCGTCGGAAAGGTGAATCGCGACATCGTGTCCGAAATCAACCGACACGGGCCGATCGCCCTCGGCGTGTCTGGCGAAGACGTCGGGCTCATCCTGGCGGAGCAGAGGCATCCAGAGCTTGGGTTCGTTGGCAACGTCAAGGCGGTGAATCCCCTCATCCTGGAACGCCTGCTCGCCGAACAACTTGTCCCGGTGATTTCCACCATCGGCTCCGACGGCGCCGGCCAGGCGTACAACATCAATGCCGACGTCGTCGCCGGTGCGATCGCCGCCGCCGTCGATGCCGCCAGACTGATCTACCTGACCGATGTTGATGGCCTGCTCGAGGATGTTTCCGATCCCGGCTCGCTTACCGCCACGGCGACCGACACCCAGATCGAGGCCCTGATCGAGCAGGGATCGATCCAAGACGGGATGCTCCCCAAGCTCGAGGGCTGCCTCACTGCGGTGCGCAGCGGCGTCGGATCGGCCCACATCGTCAACGCCGAGACGCCCCATTCGCTCCTGGTCGCGCTCACCGACCAGGAGCTGGGAACCACGATCTCGCGACCGCAGTGACGACCGCCGCTGGTGCAGCACTCGTGGCAGCCCTGCCTCCTCAGTCACGGACCGAGACCTAAGATCCGCGGCTCTGATGACGCGGCCACAAACGATGCTCGACAAGGTCTGGGACGATCACATCGTCCGCAGCGCCCCCGGTGCGCCCGACCTGCTCTACGTCGACATGCACCTCATCCATGAGGTGACATCTCCACAGGCCTTCGAGAGTCTTGCGCTGGCCGGGCGCCGGGTGCGGAGACCCGACCTCAGCATGGCGACCGTTGACCACGGCATTCCGACGGTGGGGCGGGAGCTCGGCATCAGCGACCCGCTGTCCAAACGCCAGATCGGAGCGCTCGAGCAGAACTGCGAGGAGCACGGCATCACGCTGTTCGGCGTCGACGATGTGCGACAAGGCATCGTCCATATCATCGGCCCCGAGCAGGGCCTCACCCAGCCCGGCATGTTCATCGTATGCGGCGACTCGCACACCTCGACCCACGGCGCCTTCGGGGCGCTGGCCATCGGCATCGGCACCTCGGAAGTGGAGCATGTGCTCGCCACCCAGACCCTCCCACGGGCCAAGCCAGGCTCGCTTGCTGTCACCGTCGACGGAGACCTGCCCCTTGGCGTCACCGCCAAGGACGTCATTCTCGGGATCATCAGGGAAATTGGGGTCAACGGTGGTTATGAGACGGTCATCGAGTACCGCGGCAGTGCCATCACCGGCCTTTCCATGGCGGGCCGGATGACGGTGTGCAACATGTCCATCGAAGCCGGGGCGGTTGCGGGAATGATCGCACCGGATGCCACGACCTTCGCCTATCTGGAAGGCAGGCCTTACGTGCCGACGGGCGCCGACTGGGAGGAGATGGTTGCGTACTGGGAGACCATCCCTTCCGATGCCGATGCCGTATTCGATCGCGAGGTGGTTATCGATACGGCCGGTCTGGAGCCGTTTGTCTCTTGGGGCACCAACCCTGCCCAGGTCGTCGAGGTAACCGGCCGGGTCCCTTCACCGGACAGCTTCGACGACCCGCTGGAGCGGGACAGCGCCCGCCGTGCCCTCGAGTACATGGATCTGGAGCCGGGAACGACCATCACGGATATCGGGATCGACCGCGTGTTCTTCGGCTCGTGCACCAACGCCAGGATCGAGGACCTGCGTGCCGGGGCCGAGGTCATCCAGGGCAGGACGGTGCACCCCGACGTCGGCGCCATGGTGGTGCCCGGCTCCGGGCTGGTGAAGCTGCAGGCCGAGGAGGAGGGCCTCGATCGCATCTACAAGGAGGCCGGGTTCGAATGGCGCGACGCCGGCTGTTCGATGTGTCTGGCTATGAACGACGACATCCTGTCGCCTGGGGAGCGATGCGCCTCGACGTCCAACCGCAACTTCGAGGGGAGACAGGGTCGCGGCGGCAGAACCCACCTGATGAGCCCGCAGATGGTCGTTGCCGCCGCAATTGCCGGGCACTTCGTCGACGTCAGAGAGTGGCAATGAAGCCAGTCTCCGTTGTCGAGGGTCAGATGGCGCCGTTGCCTCACGCCAACATCGATACCGATCAGATCATCCCCAAGCAGTTCCTCAAGGGCGTGAAGCGCACCGGCCTGGGGCCGAACCTGTTCTACAACTGGGCCTACGACCTCGAGGGCGAGCGCGAGATGGGATTCGTGCTCAACCGGCCGGAGTACGCGGAGGCGGCCGTGCTCGTTGCGGGCCCCAACTTCGGCTGCGGTTCTTCCCGAGAGCACGCAGTGTGGTCCCTGGCCGATGCCGGGTTCGAGGCGATCCTGGCGCCCTCCTTTGGACCGATCCTGGAGAACAACTGCTACCAGAACGGGCTGCTGCCGGTGGTGCTCAGCGACGAAGACGCTGAGCAGTTCGCCAAGCTGGCTCGCGATCCTGCCAACTCGGTGACGATTGACCTGCCGGCCCAACAGGTGTCCTCCGGCGACTACACCGCCGGCTTCGAAATCGATCCCCATATCAAGGAGCGCCTGCTCAACGGCTGGGATCAGGTCGACATCACGCTGCAGTCTGTTGCCGATATCGAAGCCTACGAGTCGGACCGGCAGCGCTTCAGGCCCACCCTCGGCTAG
>CAXMPL010000280.1:0-7247 GCA_964195125.1 uncultured Kiloniellales bacterium
CACAGACTGACTTTGCGCTACCGCAGCGCAAGGGTGAAGCACCCCAGGTCAACCCTGGCATGCCGCACCTGCAGCTGTCGGACAATGCTGGCGAAGAGGTGTATCGGCAGATGGCTGCGTGGCTTTTTGGCCTCGACCATATTGAAGAGGGGAGAAGCCGCGTATCGATACCCAGTTCGCGTGCCGCCTGGGTCAATGAGGAGTATGGACCGATCAATCCCATTGCCCAGCGTGAGTTCACCCACATCCATACCGAGCCAGGACCGGGCAGCCAGCATCTGGCGCTCACCGCGCCCGACGCCGAAGAGGTTCTTGGCAAAGGCTGGGGTGAGCCCCATCCCACCAACCCCTATATTCCTGAATTCGAGCTGCTGATGATCTACGCACCACGCACCGACGATGAGCTCGAAGCGGTCAAGGCCATCATCACCCGCGCCTACGAGTGGACCCTGGACACCGCCTCCTAACACCGTCGTACGTGCTTAGAGTCGCGCTGAGCGAGTCTCTACGCACGTGCGATGGTTTGGATCTCCCTGGTTCTTCTACCCGAGGCAGAATGCGGTGCCCATGCAGGCTCTGAACCCGACCATTGCGACTCTTGTCGCCTTGTGCATCATCGTTACCGCCTGCTCCAGCGACGAGTCGGCGACGAACACGCGAGCCGGCGCGGTCGAGACAACGTCGACGGCGATAAGCGTGCTCCCCACGAGCACGAGCGCAGCTCCCACGACATCTCTTGCGGTGGCTTCGACCTCCACGATCGAAGAGCCACCCCTTCCTTGCGAAATCGAGCCACCATCCTCCGAGTTCGACACCACTTTCTATGCCAAACAATGCACCGTGCTCGAGATAGCGGTGTTGAGCTCAGCGTCGGTCGCCGACGCCGCTCTCTACCAGGCAGCCAACGCGATCACCGCGATGCTGGCCAGTCGACCCGATCTGGTCGAGACCATGCTGGGAGCCGGGCTGCGGGTCGGCATCATCGGGAAGGACGAGGTGACCACCGATCTCCCCGAGCATTCACAACTCGACGACCAGTTCCCCGAGGTCGACTGGGACACGAGGACCCGTGGCGCAGCAGCGACCACATTCATTCCTCTGACCAGCGCCGGCGAGGAGAACCTGCTCTGCCTCGACTCCGACACCTACCGCGGTGAGTCAATTTTCGTTCACGAGTTCGCGCACTCGGTTCGCTTGCTCGGCATCGCGATCGCGGATCCCGAGGTCAACCGAGCGATCGACGACGCCTACGACGCCGCCCTCGCTGGTGGACTTTGGTCGAACACGTATGCGGCAACGAACAGCGACGAGTATTGGGCGGAGGCGGTGCAGTCCTACTTCGACACCAACCTGTCGGCCTCGCCTCCCGACGGCGTTCACAACAACGTCGACACCAACGCCGAAGTGGCGGACTACGACCCCGTCATCTACGGCATCATTGACCAGGTTTTCGGCGACACGGTCTGGCGCTATCGCTGCCCGTGATCGTACCTCTGGCTTCGGAGCCGCCGTCGTTGTACGTGCTTGGAGTCGCGCTGAGTGAGTCTCTGAGCACGTGCGATGGGTTTTGTGCCCGGACACCGAGCTACCCGCGACCGGGCACGGCGCACGCCTCGACGGTGACCTCGGTGGAGGCGACGCCAATCGCTCCCAAGATCCTGGGTTGGTAGTGGTCGATCACAGTCAGGCATACTCCGCCTACGTCGGCGCTGGCCACCGCCGAGCGCCCCGACCTCGGCCGCGCCGCCAGAGCGGCGCGTACCGCGGTGGCTTCGGCTCTGCCTGGATCGAGCAGCGGCGTTTCGCTGTAGGCGCCGACCGCCAGCTCGGCCGCTCCCGCCTCGGCACCGACATCTGCAGCGAACGCCACCTCGCGGTAGGTGGCAGCGAGTAGGGCAGCATCCAGGGCGAGACCGGTGACAACAAGACCGACGAAGATCAGCGCGGCCATGAACGGGAGCATGGATCCCCGCTCGTTCATGGCACGCTCCGGTACTGGCTGATGGGGACGAGGGCGCGTCCCGTTACGACACGAACGAGTGGGGTCCCTTCCGGACCGATGAGGCTGACGTCGACCTCCACGGTCACGGCTATCCCGTCTGAGGTGGTTGCGGCGTGAACCCGCGCATCGGGAGCCAACGACTGTGCGATCTGCTCGGCATCGGTTGCATCGCCGTGGCGGGCGGCCCAGGTCGCGGCATATTGCGCCGTTTCCTCGGCGGTTGTTGCGGCTGAGCTGATTCGGCCGATCGTCACCAGCGCCTGACCGACGAGCAGCACCACAGCGAAGCCGATGGTCAGCGTCCCTAAGAGCGCGGTTCCCCGCTCACCGGTCACGGTGGGATGCCGGCGGGTGTCACCGATTGGACCCGGATCACCACCGGCACGAGATCGGGTCCGGGGGGTGCCCACTCGATGGCGGCACGGACGTCGATGGTCCCGCTGACCGACTCCACCGACGCGGTTACCTTGTGTGCGCCCGGCACCACAGCGGCCAGCTCCTCGGTTAGCCGCTCCTGCACCACGAGCAGGTCTGCCGTAGGGCGCGCCGCTCTTCTGGCGGCGGCATCGACTGCAGACTGGGAAACCTCCCTGGCTACGAGAACGAACGCCAACTGAACGACGATGACAAGGATCAGGAACACCACCGCCATCGCAGCCAGCGACTCGATGAGCAGCGATCCCTCTTCTTCTAGGAGAAGAAGCCCGTCATCTGGGCGACGATGCTCGACCACACGTCGGCAGCGGCGCCGCGAACTTGGGGCAACAGCATCGCCACGACCAGCACCGCGATGGTCGCCAATCCGAGCCATTCGACGGTGGTAGCGCCACGTTCGTTGCTCCACATGGTCACCTCCTTTCTCATGGGCTCCCAGCGAGACTGCGAAGCCCCGCGAGGGTTGGGTACAGCAAGAACAGCAGGGTCACGGGGACCATGAGAGCGAGCACTGGCCCGTAGGTGGCAAGCGCCCGCTTGCCACCCTCTGCGGTGAGATCTCTGGCGAGCATTGCTCGATAATCGGTGCTGAGGTCGGCAAGCGCCTCCGCCAGACGTCCGCCCGTGTCGTGGGCGTGGGCGAGCAGGGTGTACAGCCGCTGCGCTTCCTCGGTGGCCGTTTCACTAGAAGCACGCTGCAACGCCTCTGTGAGCCCGCGGCCCTCGTGATGGTCTTCCAGGACGGCGCGGAACTCATCAGCCCCAACTCCATGCGACGTTTCTACGAGCCCGCTTATCGCCGTGCTCACCGACTCGCCGGCGATCACATGGAGGGCGATGGTGTCCGCCACCACCGGTAGCTCGAAACGAAGGCGCCGGGCGCGTCGTTGCTTCAAGGTCGATCGATGCATTCCGTACACGATCCAACCGGCGGTCCCTCCGAGCAGGCCGAGGGGGAGTACCGAGCGACCAGGCCCTTCCACGAACAGGTCTCCCTGGGCCATCAGAATCCCGGCCAGCGCTCCGGCGGCGGTTGCAACCAGCCGGTTGCTCATCTGTTCACCCTGCACCCAGCCGATGATCCGGGATGGCGATTCCCCGGAAGCCGAGTGCCGGTCCAGACTCAGATAGTCGCCCACCCGAGACGTCACGCGCCGCGGGCGCGCCAAGGTCACTGCAAGAAACATGCCGATCCCGAACAGCAAGGCAATCGCATACCTCACTCGAACACCCGTGGTGGTTTGGACAGGGCGGCGGCGTGGCGGGCTGCCAGGTAGCCGACGCTGGTGGAGACGAGACCGATGGTCACGATCAGCGTGCCCGTATTGGTTCGGTAGAACGCCGCTGCTTGCGGGTTGGTTGCGATGGTGAGGCCCAGCAGTCCCCACGGTGCCACCAGCGCCACCAGAGCCGTCATCCGCTGCTCGGTAAGTGCGGCCACATGAGCCCTGCGCAGTCTCAGCTCGTCGGCGACGGACGCTCCCAACGATGACAGGACGAGCCCGACGCGACGGCCACCGGATCGATGTGCGGCGGCGATCGTAGATAGGATCCGGTCGGCAGTCGCATCATCGAGATCCGCGCGGAGCCGCTCGAGTGCCGGGACGAATCCATCACCGAAGGTGGTCGATTCGGCAACGGGGCTTGCAGTCGATTGCAATGGCTGGGGTGATCGCTCCGCGGCGGCGAGGAACGCGTCCGGCAGCGTTTCTCCTGCGGCGACCCTGCTTTGCATCAAGGCTAGGAAGTCGGGCCATGCGCCAGCTAGGGCCTCGTTCTGGCGCCCCTGTCGCGTGAGGTCGAACGCCACGGGTACGGCGGCGGCGAGTCCGCCAAGGGCGATCGCAACCGACGGCACCGCGAGAAATCCGAGTGCAAGGAAGGCGACGCCTATGCCTGTTGCCACGGCGGCTGGAAGCACCCACGGCGAGGGGAGCCGGATTTTCGGAGTGTGCATCGACGGAATTCGGCCTGTCACGAGGACCCATAACGCGCCGGCGGCCAGCAGGGCGGCGACGCCTCTCACGACCACCACCGCGTCTGATCGAGTTGGCCGTCGCTGTGTTTGAATCGCGTGTCCAATGTGAACACGTCGTCGCTGAGCTGGGCCGGGACGGCCGCGATCTCGTCTACGACCCGGCTGCCGGCCGTTGCGCCTCAGGAACACGACCAGGTCGATCACCGACGCGACGGTTCTCCTGACGAACGGGATTGAGACGTTCTGGCCAGCAAGCACGCTGTATGAAACGAGTTTCTCGAGGGAATCGATCGCCGAATTGGCGTGGAGGGTTGCGATCCCCGAGCAGCCTGCGTTGAGCGCCATCAGCATGTCGAAGGCCTCCGGTCCACGCACCTCTCCGACGACGATCCGGTCGGGTCGTTGACGCAGCGCTTCCTTGACGAGGTCCCTGAGTGTGATCGCGGCGCCACCGTCCATTCCCTCGTCGCGCGTCTGCATCTGGGTCATGTCCGGGAGGTCGGCGTCGATTTCGAAGACTTCTTCACAGGTGACCACCCTGCGGTCGGGCGAAACCTCCCGGAGAAGACAGTTGACGAGTGTGGTTTTGCCCGCACCGGGGGCTCCGGCCACCAGAATTGACCGGTCGGCTCGGATCGCTTCGCGGAGAAGGGCCGCGCCTTCGGGCGTCAATGTCTCCCGCGCCACGAGCTCGTCCAGTCCGGTCGCAGTGACGACGAACTTGCGGATCTGAATATTGAGACGGTCTGGGTGCGTGACCGGCGGGCCGGTGATGTGCACCCTGCTTCCGTCGGCGAGTTGGGCAGAGACGATCGGCGACGAGAGGTCGATCCGCCTGCCGGTGCCGGCGAGGAGCTGGTCGGCGATTCGCCGCACCGTCGCGGCGTCGGCCACCGCCGGAAGGAGCTCTTTGACGCCGTCTCGTACCACGAACGTGCGGTGTCCACCGATCACGATGATCTCCTCGACGGTCGGGTCGTCGAGGAGATCGCCAAGGAACCCGAACCGAGCGGTCGTCGCCGTTGTCATGCGACCGCGACCGGATCAAGCGCCCGTCTGAATTGTCGGTCGGGGTGACGTGCCCTGAGCGCTGCGGTCCGAACCGAGCGCCGATCGTCGATAACGGCCACTGGCTCGATGCCGGTCCAGCGCAGCACCGCCTCGATGAGCTGATCATGTTCGTGGCGGGCGGCGCGGTTGACGACGATTTGTGGAGGAGGGCCTGACCATTCGGCGACAAGTCGAGCGGCGCGTACCACACCCACGGCGCTGCCGTCGACTACGAGAATGGCCTGATCGGCGCGCTTCAAAATCCGATCGTCGGGCGGCGCTGCACCGAGATCGAGCACGGCGGTGTCGTATTGGGAAGTTGCCACCTCGACGACGTCCTCGACCATCGTGGAACGGATGGCTCCCTCGCCCGGTCGGTGAGAGCCCGTCACTACCTCGAGGGAGCCAACCGAATGCAAAGAGGCCGCGTCGATGCGACCGGTTGCCCTCACCTGATCTGCTACATCGGTGATATCGGGCCGCGGAGCCAGCCCGAGTCGGATGGCGATTGATGGGGCGTCGAGGTCGAGGTCGATGAGCACGCTTGGACCGCGTTCCACGGCATTGAGGGCGAGGCCGAGGGCGACCTCGGTCGATCCGGGAGCACCTCTTGCCCCGATCACCGCTATGGCTGATCCGGTGTCGACGCTGGCGTCGCGATCGGCTGGCGGCGCGAGGAATCGAATCGCGGTGATCAGGCTCTCCGCGTCTGTGTCGTCGGGCACAAGCTCGTCGACACCGGCAGCCTCGAGCATGGCCGCAGCCGGGGTGTCACCGTGGGGATATACGCCGAGCACGCTCAGTCCCTTCCGGCGCCATGCGCTGATCTGCGCCGGCGTTACCCAGGCCACTTCGGCGCCGGCAGCGACGACGTCGATCTCGTTGGCCCGCTCCTCGATCTCGTCTGGCTGGAAGGCCCTGAGCACGATGCGGAGTTCGGCGGTCTCCCGCGAATGGGCCACCAACCGAGGCTCCCACTCCTGGGCCGACAGAACCGTCGCCACGCGGACGGTCATCGGCCGACCCTGACCAGATCGATCTCCCCGGCGTGCATCGCGGTAGCCAGCGCCCGGGCGGTCGCCTGGTCGACGGCCAGTAGCAGCGTCACACGATCCTTGGACGTCGATGACTCCGCGATCTGCGCTTCCAGGATGTACATCGAGGTGGCGATCAGCCTGGTCTCTGTAGGCTCGCCGGGCCTTGTGCTCGTCGCATACACGTTGACGCGATCGCCGGGGTTCAACTGTCCGAGGACGGCGTGAGCGGCATCGAGCTCGATGGCGATTGAGTCGGGGGCAGCGAGGGCCTCTCCCGGTCGCAGCAAGCTGGGAAGAATCGGCTCGCCGGCGGTGATGGGGGCGGCCAGTACCCAGTCGCCGAGCTCGCCCAGCTCGTCTCCTTCCACCAAGCCATAGGTTTCGACGACCTGCCTGATATCGATTTCGAGCTCGGCCAACGGGGTGCCGGCGGAAAGATCGGCACCGGCAACCAGTACAGGTACCGTGCCCGGCGGCCGGGTGACGACGAGCACAAGAAGGGCGGCAACGGCAGCGAGTCCGATGCCGAGCATGGTTCGCGGGGCGATAGAGGGCAGGGGTATCTGGCGGAGGTCTTCGACACTGATCGCCATCAGCGTGCCTCCATCGCCACGATGTGCGAAATGGCGAGGTAGCGGTCAATGTCTCCGTCGAGGAGGACTACGTGATCGATCCCGACCGCGTCCACTACCCCGTGATAGACGTGCCCGTCACTCGTCGACAGCACGACGCGTTCCTCGCGGTC
>CAXMPL010000281.1:0-4621 GCA_964195125.1 uncultured Kiloniellales bacterium
AGCTGAGGGCGCGGCAGCTGCTCGCCGCGCAGGCCGATTCTCCCCGGTATGGATGCCCGCTGTATCGCCAGATCATCTCCACGAGCTGCCCGCGCAGCTCACCGGGGGCTCTGCGTCGACCCTTTGGAACCAACGGAGGCGAAGTGAGCTTGGGCTAACCGATCGGTCGAGTGGATCTCCTACGTCACTCGACAAGACGAACGGGATTCCCTTCGATAGCGGCCGCCCAGGTCGTGGTGTCGGCGGTCTTGCCGGGGTAGTTGTAGTAGATCTTCCACCAGCAGTCGGCGGCGCAGGTGTATCCGGCCGGCAGAGAGACCCGGATGGTCACCAGCCAGTTGTTGAACCTACTCCCGCCACCGCCTTTGCTGGTCTGGATGACACAGCTGGATTCCGTGCCGCTAGCGGTGCCTCCGCCGTTGTGCTCCTCGGCAGTCCACGTGCACGCCGGGGCGGTGCCGGAGGGGTCCCGGATCTCCACCGAGTGTTTGCCCGAGGCGTCGCCTGGATCCCACAGCTCGATGACGAGGGTTTTGCCGGCATGTACCTCTTCGACTTCAGCGAGATGGAAGTCGGTATCAGCGAGCTCGCCGTCGACGTTGGCGTAGATCGCCATATCGCCGAGGCCATAGACCCTGGGTGCTGGGCCGCCCGAGGTGAAGGCTCGCATCGACCAACGGTTGAGGCCCCGCTGGTCGGAACCGCCGGAGTCTTTGACCATGATGCGGACCGGGAAGATGCCGGCCTCGTTGATCGGAATGGTGCAAAACGGCTCCCACAGGGCGGCCACCCCGCCCGGATACGCCAGCTCGACATCGTCCCAGTCGAGGTCGCCGTCACCATCCTGGTCGTCATTCTTCGATACCTTCCCATCCCCGTCGAAGTCCGCATACGGATCGCGCGGGTCATACGCGACCGAGCATTCGAGGAAGTTCCCACCATCCGTCGTGTTGAGCGGGGTCGGATCTGGGGTATACACCATGTACGTTGTGGTCGGGCCCGGGCTGCCGCCCTGGGGGTTGTCGCCCACCAACACATTGTCTCCGCCGCCCCGGGTGAACTGCGGATCAAACAGTTCAACGGTGAGGGTCGAACCAACCGACGCCGCGTCGACCTCGATCCCGTAGAGGTATCCCCCAGCAGCTTGCTGGGTTCCCGTGCTGACCGATTGCCGGCGCTCGTCGTTCTTGGTGCATCCCGACGCGCTCTCCCACTTGATGCACTGAGACGAGTATCGATCCCCCATGCCCTTTCCGGTGTAGTAGCCGTGGATGTTTCCCCAGAAGTTGGGCCAGCGGCCAAGCGCGGGGTCGTTACCGAAGTAAGCCTCCGGGCTCCCCATCGGCAGCGGCAAGACGTACTCGGCCACCGCAGTGCGCGCAATGCTCAGGCTGTCGATCCCGAACACTTTGATGAAGAAGGTCGGGACTTCGTGGGTGATGGTGGCCCTCAGCTGAAAAACATTCGCCACCGCCGATGGATCCTGGCTGAAATCGATCAGCTCGACGGTGTCCGGTCCACCAAGCGTCGTGTCAACGTACCCGTTGCTTGCCGCGGCAGCCCTTCCCTCCGCCCCGGCCAGGCTCGGGTCGTCAGCGACGTATACCACTCCACCCAGCGCCGCAGCATCGGCGCCATGTTGGATCTCGATGCTATTCCAGAAGAGCCACCCCAGGTCGACGGCGAACCCGGCCACGCCCAGGAGCACAACAAGGAGCAGAGCCATGATGGGGAGAATCGCTCCCCGCTGCTCGCCGAGTCCCCCGACTGAGCGCAGTTGCCGATCGCGTACATCGAGCGAGCCAGTCGCGGTGAATGCCGACCCAAAGCTGCGCATCCTTCCCCCTCCTCGAAAGATTGAGCCCTGGCGCAGGATGCTGCCAGAAAACGACGTTGCGTGGAAGGGGGGTTTCAGGCGATGACAAAGTGTCTAGTCCTTGGACCCTGACCATCCCGCAGCGACTACCTGTCGCTGGTCCAACGATGGGAAACCGAGGCCGGGCAGGATGACACCGTCGATGAACCGCGGAGAAGGCAGCAGAAACGCCTGGGACCTACTTGCCCGGGTCACCTCACCTCCTTGGGTTGTCATCCCTGAGAAGACACGCGAATCGCACAGTGTGGGCGGCGCCGCTCAGGTCACCAATACGAACCAAGCGGCACAGATGTGTTCGGCTGGCCTGGCCTCATCGTTGTGCGAGTTCCCGTAAGGTCTTGAGTGGCAGTGCGTTTGCATGCCGTGGGCGTGGGTGCTGTGAATCGGAGGCGTCGGTCGTGGAACTCGAGGAATTCAAAGAGATCCAGCGCCAGATGTGGGAGGGAGGTGACTACCGGCCGGTCGGTCGTCTGATCGAGCCCGCCGCTCAGATTCTCGTGCAAGAGGCAGGGGCGCGGGCTGGCCAGCGAGTTCTAGATGTTGGCACCGGCTCAGGCAGCGTTGCCGTGGCTGCGGCATTAGCCGGGGCCGAAGTGGTCGGCGTTGACATCACCGATGCATGGTTCGCTGAGGCTCACAGCCGGGCGAATGCCGCGGGAGTGGAGCTGGATCTCCGGCTAGGTGACGCGGAGGCGCTCCCGGTTGAGGATGGCTCTTTCGATGTGGTGCTCTCGAGCTTTGCGGCGATCTTCGCTCCACGCCACGATCTGGTCGCGTCCGAGTTCGTACGTGTGTGCCGCGATGGGGGGGTGTTCGGGATCACCGCGTGGACGCCAGATGGGGCCAACAACGCGGTTTTTTCCACTCTGGTCGAGTTTCTTCCCGCTTCGCCCGAGTTCGTGTCTCCGAGCATCCTCTGGGGCGACCCGGATCATGTCCGCGGTCTGTTCACCGCTCACGATGTGGTCTTGCGTTTCGAGCGTCCGAAGTTCACGGTGACGTTCGGTTCGGTCGAGGCGTTCGAGTCGTTCGCTTTCGAGAACTCGGGTGGCTTGATCGCAGCCCGTCGCGCCCTTGAAGCGATGGGGCGATGGGACGAGGCGCATGCCGCGATGCGTGCGGCGATGGACCAGACAAACGAAGCCGGCGACGGCAGCTACCGCGTGGGTTGGGACTTTCTGCTCACCGTTGGGACCAAAGCTGCTTGAGCGGCTGATAGAGGCAGATTTTCCTGCATTTCCTACCAATCGGCGGCGATGTACTTGGTCTCCAGATACTCGTGCATTCCCACCTGGCCGCCCTCGCGGCCGATACCGCTCTCTTTCACACCACCGAACGGCGCCGCGGGATCCGAGATCAGGCCCCGGTTGACCCCAACCATGCCGCTTTCGATGGCCTCGGCAACCCGCAAGCCTCGCTCCAGGTCACCCGAGTACAGGTAGGCGGCAAGCCCGTGGATGGAGTTGTTGGCTAGGGTGATCGCCTCATCCTCGGTGGCAAACGAGACGACCGGTGCCACCGGCCCAAAGATCTCCTGGTTGAGGATCGGGTTGTCCGCGCTGACGTTGGCCAGAACCGTCGGCTCCCAGAAGTACCCCGACCGCTCGGGCGCCTGCCCACCCACCGCAACCGCGGCTCCGAAGTCGACGCAACTGCCGACGAGATCACCCATGTCTTGTTGTGCCTGGTGGTTGATGAGCGGACCAAGCTCGACGCCGTCCTCGAGACCGGGACCAACGGTCACCGCACTCATCGCCTTGGCCAGATCCGAGGAGAACTCGTCGGCGACCGACCCGTGGACGAGAAATCGGTTGGCGGCAATACAGGACTGTCCGCCGTTTCGCAGCTTGGCGATCATGGCCCCGTCGACGGCGGCAGCAATGTCGGCGTCCTCAAAGACGAGGAAGGGTGCATTGCCTCCGAGCTCCATCGAGCTGTCGACAATGTGAAGAGCGGCCTGTCCGAGGAGCTGGCTGCCGACCGCGGTTGATCCGGTGAAAGAGAGCTTGCGCACCCGAGGATCAGCGAGCATCGCAGGGACGACCTCGCTGGAGCGCCGCGACGAAACCACGTTGACAACACCGGGTGGTGCCCCCGCCTGTTCCAGGAGATCGGCCAACGCCAACGCGGTCAACGGAGTGTCGGATGCCGGCTTCAGAACCACGGTGCACCCGGCGGCGAGGGCGGGACCGATCTTGCGAGTCGCCATCGCCGCTGGAAAGTTCCACGGAGTGATCAGCAGCGAGACTCCGATGGGTTGGTGGACAACCATGATGCGCTTGTCGCCACCGGGGGCGACCTGGACCGAGCCGATGTTGCGCACCGCCTCTTCCGAGAACCACCGGAAGAATTCGGCTGCGTAGCGGACCTCGGCTGCGGCCTCGCCGTAGGCTTTGCCCATCTCGAGCACGATCAGCGTTGCCAGACGGTCCTCGTTTTCGATCATGAGCTCGAAGGCTCTACGCAGAATCTCGGCCCTCGTGCGAGGAGCGGTGTCGGCCCAGCCATCCAGGGCGTCGTGCGCCGCCGTCACCGCAGCGAGGGCATCTTCCACCGACGCGTTGGGCACGGTGGCGATCACCTCAGCGGTGGAGGGGTCGTACACCTCGATTTCGGCTCCATCGGAGGCTGCCTGCTCCCAGACGCCACCGATGTAGAGCCCGGTAGGAGTGGATTCAAGCAATTGGGTCATTAGGCCACCTCTCTCCTGAACCTGAACGCCGCCATGCGTCAGGAAAGTCCGTC
>CAXMPL010000282.1:0-4735 GCA_964195125.1 uncultured Kiloniellales bacterium
GTGGGGGCGACCGGCGGGTCGCCGCCTTGCGTCACGAAGATCCTGGTTTCGCGATCTGGTGGGATGTTGAACGGGATCTCGATGTCGATGCGGCCATGGGTCCCCACGATATGAACGCGTTGGTAGTCCTCGGCCCGGGTGGAGCAGGTGAACGTCGCCTGTCCTCCTCCCGGGAACTCGAGCACGGCCGAGCTGACGATGTCGATCCCCATCACAGGATCCCGGCGGACCGCTGCCTCGACCCTGGTCGGCTCTGCCTCGAAGAGCATCCGCGACAGATTGATGCAGTAGCAACCGATGTCCATGATGGCTCCGCCGCCCTTGTCGGCACGATTGCGGATGTTGTTGGGATCGTCGTTGAAGTAGCTGAACCAGCTCTGCACAGCCTGCAGCTCCCCAATCGCCCCCGAAGCAAGCAACCGAACGGCCTCAACCCACGTCGGATGGTGCCGGTACATGAACGCCTCCTGAACCTTGACCCCGGTCTCGCCCGCGATGGCCGCCATCTCCTCGGCCTGGGCTTCGGTGAGGGCGATCGGCTTCTCACAGAGCACGTGCTTGCCTGCGACAGCAGCCTTGATCGTCCATTCACGGTGGAGGTCATTGGGAAGCGGCACGTAAACAGCGTCGATGCCGGGGTCCTCCAGCAATGCTTCATAGCTTCCATAAGCGCCGGGGATGCCAAGCCGCGCCGCCGCCGCCTCGGCCCTATCGGATGATCGCGAGGCGATGGCCACCACGTCGCAGTTCTCGGCTTGTTGGATCGCGGGGGTCACCTTGGCCATGCCGATGTCGGCAGTGCTCAGAACTCCCCAGCGAACCCCGGTCATGCGAGACCCTCCTTCTCTTCCAGCAACGCACCGGTCCAGGCGCCGCCGGCTGCGCTGGAAGCCATCGCCGCTTCAACAAATTTGACGCCGATCACGCCGTCGTTTGCATTGGGAAAGTGCATCGTCAACGGATCCGCGGGAACGCCGGATCGGCGGGCGGCGATCGCCTCGGCGGCGTCCGAGTAGATAGTGGCAAAGCCTTCGTGGAAACCCTCGGGATGACCGGCAGCGATGCGGCTGGCCCGCGCGGATAGAGGCAGGGTGCCTGGGCCATTTGGGGTCCTGATT
The DNA here is from genome assembly GCA_964195125.1 of uncultured Kiloniellales bacterium. GTDB lineage: Bacteria > Actinomycetota > Acidimicrobiia > Spongiisociales > UBA5794 > JACZST01. Next base: position 1,119 of record CAXMPL010000282.1, read on the forward strand.
TCGGCTGGGCCCTCCAACGGCTTGAAGATGAGGGAGGTCGGCTGTTCCTGCATCCACTCGACGGTGCCCAGCGTGCCTGATGCGCGAATACGGAGGTAGTTCTCCACCCCCGCCGCCGTCTGCGTCACCCAAAAGGTTCCCCTGGCACCGTTGTCGAAACGGAGCATGGCCGCGGCGTAGTCATCCACCAGCCGGCCGGGTACGACGTGGCCAACCTCGGCGGCCACCTCGGACACCTCCAGACCGGTGACGAATCGGACCAGGTTATGGGCATGGCTGCCGATGTCGCCCATCACGAGCGACGGTCCCCCACGCACCGGGTCGTAGCGCCAGGGTAGCTCGTCGCTCGGGTCAGGATCGTCTTCGTCGGCCTTATGGCCCTGGACATATTCGACCTGGACCAGCCGGATCTCTCCGAGCTGCCCATCCTGCACCATCGCCCGTGCCTGGCGAACCATCGGATAGCCGGTGTAGTTGTGGGTCAAGCAGAAGATGAGGCCGGTCTCCATGACCCGTCGCAGCACGTCGAGCGCCTCGTCGAGGGTATTGGTGATCGGCTTGTCGCTGATGACGTCGAAACCCCGGTCCAGGGCGCCGATCGAGTAGGCGTGATGGCTGTCGTTCGGCGTCATGATGGCGACGACATCGGCGCCGTCGTCACCATCGGCCTCGCCGTCCAGCAGCTCCAAGGCGTCGCCATAGGCACGGCCGGCGTCGAGCCCGAGGGCGGCACCGGCGGTACGAGAGCGCTCAGGATCCGAAGACAACGCAGCGGCGACCAGGTCGTACCGGTCATCGACGCGCGCAGCCGTTCGGTGCATCGGGCCGATGAAGCTTCCCGGGCCGCCGCCGATGACGGCGAGACGGAGACGTCTGCCCATCATCTCGATCACCGGGTTGGTGTCCATGAAGACCCCCTCCTGCGGGGGCGAACTTAGCCCCCCTTTGCACCACGTGGATCGTCGTGCTGCACTAGTGACGATGAGCCAGCCTTCTGCCGAGTACCAGACCGAGGTCATCCTGCTCGACGGTGTCGAGGTCATCGTGGTGCTCGATGCCGGGCCGCGTGTCCTCGGCTATTCCCGAAGTGGCGGCCCGCAGCTGTTCGCCTCACTTCCCGGTGAGGTGATCGACCGGCCGGGAGGAGAGGACTTCTCGTTCGTCGGAGGTCATCGCCTGTGGCGAGCACCCGAGGACCCGCGCGTGACCTATCGGTCCGATAGTTACCCGGTCGCCATAGACCGGCTCGACCGCGGGGTCCGGCTCATCGGAGCACCGGATGGGGAGGGAGTTGCCAAGACGATCTCGTTGCAACAGCGAGGGGCCGCGACGGTGGTTGACCACACCCTGCTCAACGCGGGGCGCGCACCGATCCGCTGTGCCGCCTGGGCCATCACCCAGCTGACGCCAGGCGGGGTTGCGGTGCTTCCACAGCCGCTGGCGCCCTCCGACCCCCACGGCGTCCTCCCCAACCGTCTGATCGTGTTGTGGCCATACACCGATCCTGCGGCACCAGAGATCGCCTTGGGAGCGTCGGAAATTCGAGTCCACGCCTCGGCGACGAGGACGCGCGCCAAGGTCGGTCAGCCCAACCGCAGAGGCTGGGTGGCCTACATCCTCGGCAGCGAGGTGTTCGTCAAGTGGTCGCCCCTCCACGATGATGCTCTTGCCTACGTCGACTTCGGCGCAACCATCGAGTGCTACCGAGACCACCGGTTCCTCGAGCTGGAGTCGCTCTCCCCCCTCGCTGAACTCGCCCCTGGAGCTGCGCTGCACCACAGGGAGGTGTGGATGCTGATCGAACTGCAGGGGCGCTCCCCTGAGGAAGTCCTAGCCTCACTGCCCGAGCAGCCAGCGGAGATAATCGAGTGAGCTACTACATCGGCCTCGACACCTCGACGACGGCAACCAAGGCGCTGCTGATGGACGGGGAGGGTTCGGTGATCAGTATCGGGCGCTCCAAGTACGACTACGAGACACCGCGGCCGTTGTGGGCGGAGCAGACTCCGGATCTGTGGTGGCAGGCGACGATCGAGGCAATCGAACAGGCGCTGGCCGAATCCGGCGTCGATGGCGGCGACGTCAGCGGGATCGGGATGACCGGGCAGATGCACGGTCTCGTCTTGCTCGATGACACCGGGGAGGTGCTGCGGCCGGCGATCCTGTGGAACGATCAGCGAACCCTTGCCGAGACCGACGATATCCGAGATCGGGTCGGCGGGAGCCGCCTCATCGAGATCACCGGCAACGATGCCGTGACCGGTTTCACCGCCCCCAAGGTCCTATGGGTGAGGAACAACGAGCCCGAGATCTACTCCAGGGTGGCCCAGGTGCTCCTCCCCAAGGATTACGTCCGCTACCGGCTCACCGACGAGTTCGCCACCGACAAGGCAGGCGCATCCGGCACCCTGCTCTTCGATCTGGCGGCGCGGGACTGGTCACAGGAGGTGCTGGACGCCCTCGACATCCCCCGAGATTGGCTCCCGACGACCCACGAAGGCCCGGAGATCACCGGAATCCTCTCCGACGAGGCGGCGCAACGCACAGGCCTTCGCCGGGGCACACCGGTCATGGCCGGGGGTGGCGATCAGGCCGCCAATGGCGTTGGCGTAGGCGCAGTGAACCCGGGTGTGGTCGCGGTCAGCGTCGGAACCAGCGGCGTGGTTTTCACCGCTGCCGACCGCCCGATCTTCGAGCCGGAAGGAAGACTGCAAGCCTTTTGCCACGCCGTTCCCGACGCCTGGCACTTGATGGGCGTAATGCTGTCGGCGGCCGGAAGTTACCGTTGGTTCAGGGACGCCCTGGCCCCAGACCGTGCGTTCTCCGCGCTCGACGAGGAGGCTGCGGTCGTGCCGCCTGGGGCCAACGGCCTGGTGTTTCTGCCCTACTTGACAGGAGAGCGGACACCGCATCCGGATCCGCTGGCACGAGGCGCCTTCGTCGGCCTCACCGTCCGCCACGGCCTCGGTCACCTGGCACGCGCCGTCATGGAAGGGGTTGCGTTCGGGTTGCGGGACTCGGTGGAGCTGATGGCAAAGGAGATCGAACTCGGTGAGGTCCGAGTGTCGGGTGGCGGAGCATCGAGTGAGCTATGGCTGAGCATCATCACCGACATCCTGGGCCGCCCGGTGCGGTTGGTCAGCACCGCGGAGTCGGCTGCGCATGGCGCCGCCATGCTCGCCGCCACCGGTGACGACGCCTTCGAGTCCGTTGCCGAGGCGTCTCAGGCCGCGGTCAGGGTGGGTGACGTGATCGAGCCGACCGCCGATGCCGACGTCTACGAGGAGGCCTACGCCGTGTATCGCGACCTGTATCCGGCGCTGAGGGAGTCGTTTCGAGAGCTGAGTGAGCTCGACGGCGTCTCTCCCCCCTCTTGAGTGAACGGTCGCGCTGGGCTGCGACCACCCAGTGGCGGACCCTTTGGCCGAGCGAAGCGAGGCGGATGCCCTTTGCCTCTCGGGGGGAGGTGCCGAGCGAAGCGAGGCGGAGGGGGTTCCCTTGCCTCCCCCTCAGGGGGAGGTGGCAGCGGCAGAGCCGCTGACGGAGGGGGTCAGAGCGTTGTCGCGACCACGGCTTGACCCCCCTCCCCTCCTTACGGTCGGGACTCCCCCCTGAGG
>CAXMPL010000283.1:0-2602 GCA_964195125.1 uncultured Kiloniellales bacterium
GGCTTGACGCTGGCGGCATGGAACGCGGCGGCGTACGTTGCACAGATCGACGAGGACCGGCTGTCTGCGGCCCTGTCCTCAGGCGCCTATGTCGAGGCGACCCAGAGCGTGCTCCACCGCCACGGCGGCCTCTGGTTCAACAATGAAGCCTATGTCGTTGCGCGAACCGGTGCCGAGGAGGGTTGATGCGGGACAAGAACGAAACGATGGAGGCGGTGCGGAGGCTGCTCCGGAGGCCGGAGTTCGAATTGCTTCCTCTCCGCAGTGCGATCGATCAGATCGACTTTCTCCCCGAAGCCGCCACCGTCACCATCACAGCGTCGCATACGAAAGGGATCGACTCGGCTCTCGGGTACGCCACCGAGCTGGCACAACGGGGCTTTGAGGTCGTTCCGCACATGGCGGCGAGATCCATCGGCGACCAAGCACACCTGGCCGACGTTCTCGACACCATTGCGGAGGCCCACATCCGGCGCATCTTTGTCATCGGCGGGGACGCCAAGGAGGCCGGGGAGTTTCCCGACGCGCTTTCGCTGATCCAAGCGTTCGAAGCGCTCGGCCATCCGCCTCCCGATATCGGTGTCGCGGCATATCCGGACGGTCATCCGTTCATCCCCGATGATGTGCTCCGTCAGACGCTGAAGGACAAACAGCCATACGCCTCGTACATGACCACCCAGATGTGCTTCGACCCGGCCATCATCTCCAATTGGATCTCCGACGTGCGGGCAGACGGCATCACGCTCCCGATTCACCTCGGAATGCCGGGTGTTGCCCCATTGCACAAGCTGATCGGCATTTCGGCGAAGATCGGCGTCGGGGATTCGGTGCGGTTCCTTTCCAAGCACAGGGGACTGTTGCGCCGGAGTGCATTCTCGCCAGACAAGCTCATCATGGGCCTCGCCGACGCGATCGCCGACCCATCGGCAAAGATCGAGGCGTTGCACTTGTATACGTTCAACCAGGTCGAGAGTGCCGAGGCGTGGCGGAAGGACTGGCTGGCGACACTCGATAGCTGAGCCGGGACGCTCGTCGGACCCGGAGGTCGATCGCCTGCCGCCGCTCGAGCCGATCGCAGGGCGTCGCTCCCGCTGATAGGGTGGCCGGGGCCGCAGCGGACTGAACCAGGCAGACAGCAAGGCAGACGATGACATCGCGGGTCGGCGTGCTGGGAATCGGTAATGCGATCGTCGACGTGCTCGCCCGCGTTGACGACCGGTTCCTCGCAGATATCGGTGCCGAGAAGCGATCGATGACACTCATCGACGAGCATCAAGCCGTCGAGGTCTACCAGATGATGGGCCCCGCCGTCGAGATGTCCGGCGGTTCGGTCGCCAACACGATCGCGGGCCTAGCGAGTCTCGGGGCCAGGGCGGCGTTCATCGGCCGTGTCGCCAACGATCAGCTTGGTCGCATCTTCACCCACGATCTGCAGTCGCTCGGGGTCGATGTCCGTTTGCCACCGTTCGACGGCGGGGCATCGACGGCGCGCAGCCACATCCTGATCACGCCAGACGGACAGCGGACCATGCAGACCTATCTCGGGGCTTGCGCCGAGTTGGGGGTGGACGAGGTGAACGAGCGCACCATCGGCGACCCCGAGGTCGTCCTCCTCGAAGGGTATGCCTGGGACATCGCCGAGGGCCCCGAGCTCGCCCGAGAAGCGATGAAGATCGCAGAACACAGGGACTCGGTCGTGGCGATCTCGCTGTCGGACGCGCTGTGCGTTGAACGACATCGGGACGCGTTCCTCGATGCTACGGCTCGGCATGCCGGGATCGTGTTTGCCAACGAGACCGAGATAATCAGCCTGTTCGAGACAAAGAGCTTCGATGAAGCCGTGGACAGAGCCTCCGGCTTCGACGCACTGTTCGTGCTGACGCGCACGGAGAAGGGCTGTGTCGTCGTCGACGGCAGCGACATCATCGTTCAGGAGGCATATCCGGTCGACGTGGTGACCGACGCCACCGGGGCCGGCGACGCCCACACCGCGGCGTTCCTCTACCAAAGGGCGGCGGGAGAATCCTTGAAGGAGTGCGCCGTGTTCGCCTCGCGCTGTGCTACCGCCGTCATCAGCCAGGTCGGCGGTCGTCTCGACGAGCACGCCCTCAACCACCTCCCTGAGCCCTAGCCACTTACATCGGGGGGCGATGGCGGCTGGGGGCCTCTACCCGCCCGGACAACTACCGATGGATGACCAGATGCCGGTCAGGAAGTATGCCGGCGCGTATGGAGTCGGCTGGGCATGGCCTTCGGGCACCTCGACGCCATCGGGGAGAGGCCTTGCACACCGATACGCCGTCGATCGGGGTCATGTAACAGCATCTCGGACACTCCCCAGTGTTGCGAGGCCGTCGGAGGGTCAGCCGCCGACCAAGGAGGCGACGCGGTCACCGACGCCTGCGGTGGTCAGCCCCATCTCACCCGCCCGCAACGAAGGAAGCGAGCCGGCGACTTCGGCGACGGCCCGCTCGACAGCTTCGGCGGCCTCGGTCTCGCCGAGCTCGGCAAGCAGCATGGCGGCGGCACCGATGGCGGCGAGAGGATTGATCTTTCCTGTCCCCTCGAAGCCGGGCGCCGTGCCCCCGATCGGCTCGAACAT
>CAXMPL010000284.1:0-4766 GCA_964195125.1 uncultured Kiloniellales bacterium
CTCGTATAGGTACACAGGGATGCCGAGCTCGGTGCCGACACGGGCGCCGAGCCGGCGTGCGATCTCGACACAGTCTTCCATCGTTGCCCCGTCCATGGGTACGAACGGGCAGACATCGGTTGCTCCCATCCGGGGGTGCTCACCGGTGTGGCTGGTCATGTCGATGAGCTCGCCGGCGGCTGCGATGGCAGCGAAGGCGGCCTCCTCGACGGCCGTTGGTCCGCCGACAAACGTCACGACGGTTCGGTTCGTTGCTTCACCGCGGTCGACATCGAGCAGCGCCACGCCACTGACGGCCTCGATGCGCGCGGCAATGGCATCGATCACGGCGCGGTCGCGACCCTCCGAGAAATTAGGTACGCATTCGATGGGCTTCATATCGCTGAGAGTACCGGGTCGCTCGCTTCGCCCGCTCCCAGTTGCCAGAAGCGTTTTCATCGCTGGGAACTGGCAACTGGCAACTGGTAACCGGCAAGAACTAGGCATTTCGGACTAGTCCTCGTCGATCCGTGTCCTGTATAGAGATTCCTCAGGTCAGCGTCGCATTTGCCGATAGTGAGGAGGCTGCAACAAGTAAGGCTGCGACGAAGTGGTACCTCTAAGCTCACCGCAATCGGGCGAGGAAACGACCGCAGCGAAGAATGAGAGATGTCAGGCGTCAACTGAGGAGCGCAGATGCATCTGGTGCTGAACACCATGGCGTGGCTGAACCTTGCGTTTGGATTCTCCCTGGCCGTGGCGACGCCCTTTCTCGATGACCTCCAGGTGCCGTTGTTCGCCCTCGGTGCCCTGCTCGTGGCGCAGGCCGCTTATGTTATCGCCTACAGCACAAGGGTTTTCGCCTCGTTTGAGCCTTTTGCCGAGACCGGCCTCATAATCGGGAGCACGCTGCTGGCCGCCGTCGGTTCGGTGGCCTTCATCCAGCAGCTCATCGTCCTCCTCAACCATCCGGAGAATCCTGAGTATGCGCCGATGACCGGCGCTTTCCTCGCTGCTGCCTTGGCGGTGATGACGCTGTCGCAGTTCGCCAAGAGGTAGCCGGCAGGTAGCCGGCCTGCGGCCGGCCGTATTACGCATTACGTATTACGAATAGCCGGGAACGGTCCGCTTCGCTCTGACGTGCGATCTGTGACTTGCGACTCGCGACTCGCGACTCGCGACTCAATACGGCAACCCGACTGCCTCGGTGAGAAAGCCGGTGAGGCCGTTCGCCGTGCCGAATCGCGTGGCAAGGTTCTCGGCGAAGGTCGAGGATGTGACCTCTCTCTGGGTAAGCCGCGCTCCGGCGATGAAGCTCTTCATCCTGAGCTCGTCTGCGAACTCGAAATCGGGGTCGAACTCCTTTGGCACGCGCTTGAGCATGTCGTCCTCGTCTGGCTCCAGATCCCAGTCGTCGAGGAACGCATCCGCTCGGGTGGCCTTCTTCCACCGGTCCGGATGCTCGTAGATGTGTTGGCGCACCCGGCGAGTCACCGCCGTCTCCGGATGCCACATTCCGACACCGGCAAAGTTTTCTCCCGGCTGGAGGTGGACGTAGAACCCTGGTGCGTGGACGTCCTTCCCCGACTCGTGGCGGAACTGGATACCGACGTTGGTCTTATACGGCGTTTTGTCTTTGCTGAACCTGGTGTCGCGGAAGGGCCGCATCAGCGAGCCGCCGCCATTGGTACGGGTGTCGGCGACGAAATGTGGGGACAGCACGTGCAATCGAGGCGCGAAGTCGGCGATGAAGTCCAGTGCCGGTTCACGTATGACCTGGATGTAGCGATCCTTGTTCGCTTCCCACCAGGCCTTCTCGTTGTTCTGCTCCAGTTCGATGAGGAACTTGAATACCTCGGGAGTGAAGTAGCGCTTGCCCATAGGCCCCTCCTTCTCGAGACCCACAACCTAACCGGTTGCAGGTCCCTCGAAGTCGGGAGTCCAGAGTCGAGAGTCCATGGCCCGACTGCCGCACTCCCTGACTCTCGACTCTTGACTTTTGACTCAAATCTCCTCTTCGCTCCAGCGGGCACCGTATGCCAAGGGCAGCTCGATGCCTCGCTGCGGTCCCCAGGTACCTGCTTGGTACGGATCGACGGTCACGGGGTCGAGCACGTCGGCGTAGCGTCGCCAGGATGCCTCGACCTCGTCGGCTCCGACGAAAAGCGTCTGGTCGCCCTCCATCAGATCGTGGAGCAACGTCGAGTATTCGCTGGTCAGGGCACCGAGGTGGCCCTCGTATTGAACCGATAGCGGGATCTGCTGGATCGCGATCTCGTCGCCGGGTGCTTTCACATCGAAATACAGGTCGAATCCTTCGTCCGGTTGCAGAGTCAGAAGGAGCAGGTTGCGATGGCCGGGGTTGTCCCCGTGGAAGAGGTGCACCGGTGGTTCCCGATATCGGATAAAGATCCGTGTCGTGCGCGTTGTCATCCGCTTGCCGGTGCGGAGGAAGAACGGGACGCCCTGCCACCGCCAGTTGTCGATGGCCAGCCGCATCGCGACGTAGGTCGGTGTCGTCGAATTGGCGGGCATGCCGTCGAGGTCCCGGTACCCGACGATGTCGTTCGATCCGGTGTATTGGCCGAACACGATATCTTCTGGGGCGATGGGTGCCATCGAGGCGAGCACCTTGACCTTCTCCGACCGGATCGACTCCGGACGCATATCGATTGGTGGTTCCATCGCCACCAGGGTGAGCAGCTGGGTCAGATGGTTCTGCACCATGTCCCTCATCGCTCCGGCCTCGTCGTAGTAGGCCTCGCGACCCTCGACTCCAACGTCCTCGGCAACGGTGATCTCGACCGATTCGATGTGATCCCGGTTCCAGGTGCGCTCGAACAAGGCATTGGCGAGACGAAACACCAGCAGGTTCCTGACCGTCTCCTTGCCAAGGTAGTGATCGATGCGGTAGATGTGACGTTCGTCGAACCAGCGGTGCACCACTTCGTTGAGCCGCTGCGCCGAGTCGAGGTCGTGCCCGAACGGTTTCTCGATGACCACCTTGGCGCCCGATGATGCCAGCCCCGACTCGCCGATCTGCAAAATCGTGCTCTGTGCCGCCGACGGGGAGAGCGCGAGGTGGAAGATGCGGCCTCCACCGAGCCCGTGTAGTTGGTCGAGGTCCTTGACCCGCTGCGCCAGCTTCATGTAACCGTCGTCGTTGCCCACGCTTTGGTAGTGGAGGCGATTGCCGCACCATTGATCGGCCTGCTCTGCGGCGATGCCAGCCTCGCCGAGCGATTGTGTGGCAAAGGCGCGGTAGTCCTCGTCGGTGTGCTCTCGCCTGCCCACACCGAGAATGGCAACCCGGTCGGTCAGCTCCTTGTCGACAAGCAGCTCGTAGAGCGACGGGATCAGCTTGCGGCGAGCAAGGTCTCCCATGCCACCGAAGATCACGAACAGATGGGGCTCGACCCGGCCGGTCACTGCAACACCATTTCGATTGTTGCGGTCAACCTCGGGAGGTCCGACGGCCCGGCGTCCCCCACCCACACCATCGCAACCGGCCGGCCGCGGTCGCTCAGCGCCGCCTGGTCGCCAAACGATTGGGCCGCGATCAGCCCGGCGAAGGTGTAATCGGTCTCGGGCACCGCAATGTCGGCCCGCGGGCGGTCGACGACCTGGAGGAAGACACCGCTCGGTGTCCCTCCCTTGTGGTACTGCCCGGTCGAATGGAGGAACCGGGGACCGAAACCGATGGTGACCGCGGCTCCCGTTCCTTCGGCGATCGCTCCGGCAAGTCGATCGAGCTCGGCGCGGCTCGCCTCGTCCGGGGCGAGATAGGCCTGGATGGCGACATAGCCGTCAGGCTTCGCCCCTGCCAGCATTTCACCGAGGTGCGCCGCGGTGTCCTCCTCGTCGAGCGTCCACTCCGTGACCTGCAACGAGGACAACCCGTCCGTCATCGCGGTGCGGGTGAGGCGCTTGGCGAGTTCCACATCCGGCTGATCGAACGGGTGCACCCCGAGGATCGCACCCACGCCGGCAACGGCCATTTCGAGCAGGAACATGGCAGCGCCTATGTCATATCGGTCGTCCAGGATCAGTGCGGCGGAAGGCCCAGACCGGCTCGGCTCGCCCCCGAGTGCGATCGCGAGCGGGACACGGTCGGACGCCGGGGACGCAGTGCCGGCTGCGATGGGAAGAATGCCGGTTCCGTCCTTGCCGAGCGATTCGGCGACCAACTGCTCGATCCAAGCAGGAAGCGCAGCAATACTCGGATCTGCTTCGAGAACCAACTTGTCGCGACCCGCTACGGCCCACTCGCCGAGCGCGGCAGCAAGCTGCAGGGCCGGGCTTGCCGAAGCCGGAACATCCGGTCCGCATGCTGCTGCCACCTCCCTGGCACCGGCGACGAGTCGCTCGACGTCAACCCCGATGAGTGCTGCGGGCACAAGCCCGAATTCGGTGAGCGCCGAGTAACGCCCGCCTACATCGGCGGGGGCGAGCACGACGGCCAGAAACCCGCGATCCTCCCCGAGTTGCGCAAGCTCAGAGCCGGGGTCGGTGATCGCAATGAACCGGCTCCCGGCATCGTCGACGACCCCGGCGGTGCGATCCCACAAATGTCGGAAGAGCGAGAGGGTCTCGAGCGTCTTTCCCGACTTGGAGGAGACGATGACCAGCGTGCGCGCCGGGTCGATCGAATCCGATATGGCAGCAATGGTGTCGGGATGGGTCGAGTCGAGGATGGTGAGCGGTGGTGAGGTCGCAGAGAACACCGAGGCGAACACCTCGGGAGCGAGGCTCGAGCCCCCCATGCCGATGAGCAGGATGTCATCGAT
>CAXMPL010000285.1:0-1903 GCA_964195125.1 uncultured Kiloniellales bacterium
TGGGTTGGCGAGATCTCCGTTCCTACGATGGTGATCATCCCCGGTCGCGATGAGGTAGTCCCGGTGCGCGCCCAGCGCGACCTCGCTGCCAGGCTCGCCGACCCGGTTGTCATCGAGATCGAAGACGCCGGCCATGCTTCCGTACTGTCACGCCCCGAGGTGTACGTCAAGGCCATCGACGAGTTTCTCGATGGGTGATGTTGCTGGAGCTGCGCGCCGGGACCATCGACGGAGCGATCGCGGCACAATGGGGGCTGGCCACCGTCACGGTACCGAAGGATGCGGTGCTGGCGACAGCCCGGCGGGCCGCTGAGGAGGGTTGACCGCATGGAGCGAGCCGTCGGCATCATCGGCGGAGGCACGATGGGAATCGGCGTTGCGTACCGATTCGCCGTTGCCGGAGCCTCCGTGCACCTCGCCGACCTCGATCTCGACCATGCCAAGCAGTCGGTCGCCAGGGTCCGTGCCTCGCTGGCCCTAGGCGTTGAGCGAGGCAAGCTGGGGCAGGAGATCTCTGCGCAGGCCGGGGCAAGGGTCACCGCGGTGGCATCGATCGATGACCTACCCGAGGGCCTGGCCTTGATTGTGGAGGCCGTCGTCGAGGACCTGAGCCTCAAGGCCGACGTCCTGGGGGCGGCCGAGGATCGCCGCCCCGCCGTCTTGGCCTCGAACACATCGAGTATCTCGATCGACGATCTCGCCGCCGGCCTGGAAACGCCGCAGTCGTTCGCCGGGATGCACTTCTTCAACCCGGTCTGGGCCATCCACCTGGTCGAGGTAATCAGGGGTGCGGCGACGAGCGACATCACCCTGGCGGCCATCCTCGAGACGGTGGAGTTCCTCGGCATGGAGGCGGCGGTGGTCAATGACGTCGCAGGTTTCGCATCGAGCCGGCTGGGGATCGTGCTCGGCCTGGAAGCGATCAGGATGGTCGAGGAAGGTGTCGCCGAGCCGGAAGCCATCGATAGGACCATGGAGCTGGGTTACCGGCATGCGATGGGGCCGCTCCGGACCGGCGATCTGGTCGGTCTCGATGTCCGCCTCGCCATCGCCGAGCACCTCGCCGGTGTCTATGGAGCGCGATTCGAGCCGCCGGCGCTGCTGCGCAAGATGGTTGAGGAAGGAAAGCTTGGCAGAAAATCCGGCGAGGGATTTTATGAGTGGCCACAGGAGTAGCTGCCGGTGCGGTCCTTAGGCCGGGCCCAAGAACTCTTCAATGAGAGCTCCCAGCGCCTCCGGTGCCTCTAGGACAACGTTGTGGCCTACGCCCGCCACGACCTGTTGGATGCCGTCGCCGGCTGCGGCCGCAAGCGAAGCGGCGTGTTCGCGGTACTGCACATCGTTGCCTCCCGCCACCGTCAGGAGGGGCATCGCCAGTTCGCCAAGCCGATCACCAAGGTACGGAGATACGCCCTGGCCCAGTCCGCGCAACGCGGCGGCGAGTCCTGAGCCGGAATTGTTCTGGCGTATGGCGCGATCCACCGAACTCGTAGTTTCATCGACCGCCGCGGTCGACGTGATGGGGGCGTCGAGCCAGTCGTCCAGGAATCGATCCACGCCCACATCTCGGATTCGCGCTGCCAGGTGTTTGTCATTCCGGGCTCTGGCGGCCCGCTGTTTCGGATCGCGTATTCCTGGACTCGCCGAGATCACGACCAGCCGATCAACCAGCTCAGGATGATCGAGCGCAAGCGACATGGCGATGCGGCCCCCCATCGAGTAGCCGACAACGGGCACGGGAGTGGCCAGGCCGGTCAACCAACCTGCGATGGCATCGATCGTGGTCGGGAGGTCCACCGGTGTCACGCTGGTAGCTCCATGGCCGGGGAGATCGGGGGCCAACACGTGACGGTCGAGGTAGGTGGCGAGCGGTGCGAACTGAGCTCCGGCGAGGGTGAAGCCA
>CAXMPL010000286.1:0-2635 GCA_964195125.1 uncultured Kiloniellales bacterium
GACTTGCGACTTGCGACTTGTGTCTTGTGGTTCAGCTGACCGCGATAGGTCCCTCGATACCGGACACGACCCAGCCGGCATCCCCGGAGGTGACCCGGTAGGTGAACCAGGTGCCGCAGAGACCGCCACACCACATGGACATGGGCACGAGGGCTCCCTGGTCATCGAAGGTGATTGCCCCGACCCCGAGGATCGCCGAGCCTGGGATGACCGGCATCAAATCGTCCGTCCGCCACTCGTCGGCGTCTTCGATCCAGCGAATCGGCGCCAGCGGCCTGAGCGCTGCCTCGATAGCGTTGCGCTCTTCGGCGGTGAGAGGCCGAACCCGTTGTGGCTCGGGTGTTCCCCCGAATGTCGCATCTCCTGCGCTCGGATCCAGGCTGGCGAGCACTAGCAGCTCTGACCACGGGTTGCCCTCGCCGCTGAAGGTGTTGTCGACGGAAACCAGTTGGCGGAGGGCGACGGCGTAGATAGCGGCGCTGTGCGGAGAGGAGCCTGCGGGCGGAACGGTGGACGTGGACCCTGCTGAGCCACACGCGGCAGCAAGCACTCCGAACAAAGCGACAGTGGCGAGAAGCCTCATGGGGGGGGCTGAAGCGAACTGGTCGGCCAACAGCTTCCAATGCTGGCGGAAGGCGACAACGATCTCCTCATCGTCGGTGAGTGCATCTTCCGGCCACGGCATGCGGGGGATCCTACGCAGCGCGTCGACCTGGTCCCAGACGCGAGAAACCCCGAGGAAGCCGAAACCCCCTCGGGGTGTTCCCGATGCGGACGGTCTTGCGACTACCCGCCCACCTTCCGGCCGAAACCGGTTGGCGTGTCGTTCCTGTCGACTCCGGCCCTCAGACCGGACCCGGTTGCTCCTTGCGGAGCCGATGCGATCCCCTTCCGAGGAACATCCAGGTCGTACTTCCTCGGGCCCTTTCGGATTCCGAGCCGACCCCGAGAGGCCGTTTGTCGCCGGTTCGGTTGCCCGCTTCCTTCGACGTTGGAGAAGGTATCCGATGCCGCGACCAATTGCCACTCATATGACTAGTTCGTTTTCGCGAACCAGCGGCAAGTTTCGCGCGTAGGTTTCGCGCCCCTAGGGAACCATTTTCGCGCCTCGAATCGGCGCTCTCGCGTTGCCGCCGACGCGCCGTCCCCGTACAGACGGTGTCGAGTTCTCTTTCAGGAAGCACTCGGGAGATCGGCGTCGAGATAGTCAGAGATCATGTTGTTCCATGTATGACGTATCGTGATACACTACACCCCATGGCTCAAGCGATATCGGTCAGGCTCGATGACGAAGCCGTCCGCGCTCTCAATCAACTCGAGGCAACAGGAATGACCCGTTCAGAGGCGATCAGACGTGCATTGGTTGCGTCGGCATCCCAGCTTCGCCATAAGCAAACGTTGGCAGCCGAAGTCGCTGCCTTGGAAGCCGACGAGGAAGATCGGGCCGAAATGATCGCGGTGGCTGAGCTGATGGAGAGCCTGCGTGCAACGCGGTGACATCTTCAGCCTCCGCATGCCCAGAGGCACCGGACACGAACAACAAGGAAAGCGCTTCGGTGTCGTCGTCCAGTCGGACGCTTTCCTCCCCCGGTCCGTTGTGTTGATTGCGCCCACCTCGACGAGCGCCAGACCAGCGTCGTTCCGTCCCGAGATCGACCTTGAGGACATGGCGACGAAGGTGCTCGTCGAACAAGTTGGAGCAGTCGACGTCGGTCGACTCGGCGACCTCGCCGGTCGTCTCACCGCCGACGAGCAGTGGATCGTCGACGAGGCGTTGCTCACCGTTCTCGGCCTGAACTGACCGCTCCGGCAGACGCAGCCGCATTTGGTCGATACGATGCACGTCGAACGGGACCTTCTCGGCAAGGAACTTCGCCGGCACGCTCAACCAACCGCACCTCTGATATGCGGTAGCTCCGGCTCTTTCGACCGCAGCGTCCCGTCGATCGATGGGCCAGCTGGGCAAACCGGCCCATCGGGATCCCAATAGGTAAGCGGGCTGGCCCAGCCGTAGGTATACCGATTCAACGACACCGGAGTCATCAACTCCCCAAACACCGTGTCCCTGCTCCGGAACTGAGCACCGGTCGGGTCATACCAACGGGCACCCATCCACACATCAGCAGTCGTCGGATCGGTGTAATCACCCTGGAACCCCACCGTGATCCCCGACACCCCAGTGACCGCAGCCACCTCACCGAACGGGTCATACACCTTGCTATCCGACAAGACACCGGTCGACGGATCGGCGAGCCAGGTCACATCGCCGTGACGATCCAACCCGACCAGCGACACCACGGCTCCGTCGTCGTGAGACACCACCCGACCCGGATGTGCCCTCTGCGTTGGATCTGTGGCTCCTCGCCGTGTCTTCGACTACGCGGGAGAGAAACAAAGAGCCCAAATCGGGCTCGAACTCGCGACGCGTGACTCCAAACACGAGAAGCCCCGAGGGAGATCGGCTTTCGCCTCACCCTCTCGGGGCTCCTCTCAGTGAAGTGTTTTACCACTTCGATGCCTTCGTACCCGACTTGCGTCGTTTCCTTAGGCTGGTCCGGTCGAAACCTGGGCTGTTCCGTCCGGACCCGGAGGTCACTCCGAGGAGTGGATCCTCCCGTTCGTAGCCTGGGCCGAA
>CAXMPL010000287.1:0-3180 GCA_964195125.1 uncultured Kiloniellales bacterium
CCTCAGCAAGGGTGGGATCGACGTCGTCTTTCCTGAGGACATCGAGACCCGCTTCGATTCGGTGTGGGGCCAGGACCACGTGCTCGACCTGGTCAAGGAGAATGTCGCCTTTCTGGAGAACCCGGACGAGATCGAGGCAAAAGGTGGCTACATCCCGGGCGGAATCCTCCTGTGGGGCCCTCCCGGCACCGGGAAGACGCTCATAGCAGAGGCCATCTCCGGCGAGATCGGCAAGCCGTTCGTTTTCGTCGACCCCGGCGCCTTCATCCAGATGTTCATGGGCATCGGCATCCTCAAAGTGAAACGGCTGTTCCGCAAGCTGCGCAAACTGTCGCTCCAGCACGGTGGTGTGATCGTGTTCTTCGACGAGGCAGATGCGCTCGGCAGCCGCGGCGCGATCGGGGCGGGCGGCCAGGGACAGTTCAAATTCGAAAGCGCCAATAGCCTGCAGTGCAATGGCCTCGGCTACCTGTCGAACCAGAGCCGCTACCAGGTGCTGGACTCGATGAACCTCCTCGACAAGTCGGCTGCCCCGACACCACCGAAGCGGTGGTACGACAACATCATGATGGGCATGGGTGCGGGCGGCGGCGGCGGCGGTATGGGCACGTTGCAGGCGTTGCTCACCGAGATGTCGGGGCTCAAAAAGCCGCGGGGTCTCTCCAACAAGCTGCGGCGTACCGTTGGGATGAAGCCAAAGCTGCCGCCGAAGTACCGGATCCTGGTGATGATGGCGACCAATATGCCTGATGCCCTCGACGAGGCGCTGCTCCGGCCCGGTCGCATCGACCGCATCTACAAAGTGGGATACCCCTCGAAGATCGGCCGTGAAGAGACCTTCCGCGGCTACCTGAAGCAAGTCAAGAACGTCCTCACCGACGAGGAAATCGACCGTCTGGCCACGATGACGCCGTATTACTCGGGAGCCAAGGTGAAGGACCTGGTCAACGAAGGCCTGATCCTCGCCATTCGCGACGGCCGCGATACCGTGGAATGGGACGACATCTGGCACGCCCGCTCCACAAAGGAGCTTGGGCCGCCCGAAGACGTCGAGTACATCGAACGGGAACGCCACGCGGTGGCGATTCACGAGGCCGGCCACGCGGTGGCCGCACATCTGTTGCGCTCACACCGCATGATCGACCTGGTCTCGATCGAGAAGCGAGCGACCGCGCTTGGGATGGTTGCTTCCCTCGACATCGAGGATCGCGTTACCCAGTGGCAAACCGAGCTCGAGATCGACGTCAAGGTGTCGATCGCCTCGCTCGCGGTGGAGCGGATGTTTTTCGGGGGCGACAGCTCGTCCGGCGTTTCCAGCGACTTGCGGGCGGCGACCAACCTCACCGCGCTCATGGAGGGCGTGTTCGGTATGGGGTCGGGGCTGACATCGCTCGCCGGCCTGCCAGAGCACATAATCACGCAGACCCCCGACCCCACCGACAAGGTGGTCGGGCGAATGTCGGACCGCATCGAGGCCCGCCTCCAAGTCCTATACGACGAGGTATACGAACTGCTCGAAGAGCATCGCGAAGACCTTGTTCGGCTGGCGCGTGTCCTCGAGGAGAGGAGAACGATCTCGGGCGAGGAGGTCGCCGAGGTGATGGGGTCCGATTCGGGCTCATGGACGGCGCACAAGCCCGAAGGGTTCGCTGCCGCCAACCTCGACGACCTGCGCTCTGTGGTGAGCGACAACGGGCCTTCCGGGAACGACGGTTCGTCTGGGAACGGGGCGAGAGGTCCCAGGGGCAATGGCGAGTTAGAGCCCGTCCACGGCGACGTGGCCGACACCGACTGAAGAGCGCACGAATGGGGACCACGTCTCCCGACATGCGCGGAGCCATTTTCTCGCTCTTGGCTAGCCCAGCACGTAGCCGATCTGAGAGATCTGCTCGGCAACACATCCGACGGCCAGCGAACGCGACGATCCGCCGTCGCTGCTGTCGATCAGGTCCATTCCGCTGCTGGTGAGCATGAGGAAGTGGCTGTCGTCACCGATGGCAACGAAATGGGCATCAAACGTTGATGCGGGGAGTGCCAATTCCTCAGCTCGCCCCGTGTCGACATTCCATAACAGGACCGAGGTCGTCGTCGAATTCACGTAGGCGATTTCGGCGTTCGAGTGCCACTCGATAGCGCGTGCGCTCCACGGGACCGGAGGTTCCACCGTTACCTGCGACCCATTCCTGTCGATCAGCAGCTCGGGCAGGTAGTTCGGCACTTCATCGTCGTCGAACTCAACGGTGCCCACCAGAGTGCGCTCGTGGGACGGCGCCGACAACGCGAAGACCGATACCGGCGAGTCAGAAGACTCGGCGACCATATCC
The DNA here is from genome assembly GCA_964195125.1 of uncultured Kiloniellales bacterium. Taxonomy (GTDB): domain Bacteria; phylum Actinomycetota; class Acidimicrobiia; order Spongiisociales; family UBA5794; genus JACZST01. Next base: position 2,325 of record CAXMPL010000287.1, read on the forward strand.
GACCATTCCCAGGCCACGGCTCCAGTCGTGGGATCGACGGCAAAGATCGCCGCTTCCACCCCGGAATCAGACGACCGATTGGCCAGTACAAGCACAAGACCGGCCTGAGACCCGATCACCGCTCTCGGGTCCCAGCCCTCAGCGCTGAAGTCGATCGAAGACCCGGGCTCGGCGAGGTTGATGATCCGGTCGGGCTCGCCCTCTTCCAGAACATAGATGCCCCCCGCCGAAGCCGCCCACACCGAGCTAGGGGCATCGAGGTCCAGGCTGCGCCACGTTCCGGCAAGCGCGTCCATCGCATACAGCCTGCCCTCCATGGAAACCACGATGGTGAGCGGTGAGTCGACGATCGCGGACGCATCCACCGCCAGCAGGTCCCTGAGCCCGACCACGGTTTCCACCTCGATCCCAATCATCGGTGATCCGGAGCCATCGGTGCCCTCGATGAGCTCGAACTCTGCCTCCAGCGGGCCCTCCCCCTGTCTGACCACGACCAAGCGAAGAGTGTCGCCCACCTGCTTGGTCGCTACGACCGAGATCAGATCGAGCGACACGGCGACCTCAACCCCATCGGCCTCGACGATGATGTCACCAACTTCGAGCACCGCGGCCGCAGGAACATCTACCCCGACCGATACCACTCCGGCGCCGAGCTCGGTCCCGACGGAAAGCCGGCACGCCGGCACGAGGTCGGCCCCTGCGGTGGCGACCGAATCGGGGACGTCTGGGATCGGTGTGCTCCGCCCGCCGCCGCAGGCTGCGGCAACGAGAGATAGGGCAACGATGGCGGCCGCAGGTGAAGGACGCATGGCCAGAGGCTATTGCATGGAGCCAGCTACGAGCTGCACTGTGGCGC
>CAXMPL010000288.1:0-6134 GCA_964195125.1 uncultured Kiloniellales bacterium
TGTTCGGGCAGACCTGCTTCGACGCAGGCGAAGCCAAGAACACGTATGGGACCGGATGCTTCCTGTTGCTCCACACCGGGGATGAACCGGTGGCTTCGAACAACGGGATGCTGACCACCGTCGCCTATCAAATCGAAGGCACGCCGGTCCAGTACGCCTTGGAGGGCTCGGTGGCGATCGCCGGCGCCGGGGTGCAGTGGCTGCGTGACAACCTCGGGCTGATCGAATCCGCCGCCGACGTCGAGGCCCTGGCGGCGAGCGTCGAGGACAACGGAGGGGTGTATTTCGTGCCAGCCTTCTCCGGGCTGTTTGCCCCATGGTGGCGAGACGACGCCAGAGGGGTGATCGTCGGCCTCACCCGTTTCGCCACAAGCGCTCACCTCGCCAGAGCGGTCCTCGAAGCAACCGCCTACCAAACCCGTGACGTGCTGGATGCGATGGAGGCCGACGCCGGATCGGCCCTCGATTCCCTCAAGGTCGATGGCGGGATGGTGGTCAACGACCACCTGATGCAGTTCCAGGCCGACATTCTCGATGTCACGGTCGTTCGTCCCAAGGTCAACGAGGCCACCGCGCTCGGCGCCGCCTACGCCGCCGGGCTCGCCGTCGGGTTCTGGGAGAGCCTCGATGAGCTTCGCTCTCATTGGGCGATCGACCGCGCCTTCGAACCGGCGATGTCGGAAGCCACGCGCCAGGCGTATTACGCCGATTGGCTGAAGGCCGTGTCCAAGAGCACCGGCTGGGTCTAGCCACTGAATCTGCCCGCCCTCGCTTACCATCTCAAACGGTATGTCGATCCCAAATCTGCTCGCCGTCATCCGGCTCATCCTCACTCCGGTCGCGATGGCTCTGATCCTCGCTTCGCCAGACAGCGACCGGGTCACGATCGCGGCCGTCGTGGTGTTCGGGGTCGCCGCGCTCACCGATTACGCCGACGGATTCCTGGCCAGGCGGTGGCAGATCACAACCACCTTCGGCGCCTTCCTCGATCTGCTGGCGGACAAGGTGCTCGTCGCCGGCGCCCTCATCGCGTTGGTCGACATCGGCACGGTGTCGAGCTGGGCGGCCTTCCTCATCATCGGCAGGGAGATCGCGGTCATGGCCTTGCGCGGGGTTGCCGCTCTCGGACAGTCGACCGTCCCCGCCAGCTTCTGGGGTAAGTCAAAGGCCGCCATCCAGTTCGTCGCTGTCGGCGTTGCGATTCTCCAACCCGACATCGTCATCGGCCCGTGGCGGCTCGACCAATGGCTCATCGGGTTGGCAGTGGTGGTGACCCTCGTTTCCGCAGGCGACTACTTCGGTCGCTTCCGCGCCGTCTTCTCCACCCAACGCGACGCGGTGTGACCGGGCGTCGGTACGATCCCATTTCGTGCCTGCTCCGCTCAGCTCCATTCTCGACCGATTCGGCCGCGACCTCGTCCCGCCGTTCGAGGGCCGAATCGTCATTCCCCCACCCCTGAGGGCAGTAGTACTCGCCGGATCGGCGAGCCGCCTCGGGAGGCCGGTCCTCGGTATCGTCCCGGGGGAGCGTGAGGCCGAGGAGCTGGCGGAGGATGTTGCCCTCTTCGGCCCCGCCTTCCATCTTCCCGCCTGGGAAACGTTGCCATTCGAACACGTTTCTCCGAGTGTGGTCACCATGGCGGATCGCGTCGTTGCCAGGCATGCGCTGGCCTCGGCAGAGCCTGTGGTGGTCATTGCGTCGGTGCGCGCCGCTATGCAACGGGTCAGCCCGACACCGGTGGCACCGATCATCCTGCGCAGCGGTGATGACTCGGACGGCTTCGAAACGATCGTGGAGGGTCTCGTCGCCTTGGGATATCAGCGGACGGGACGGGTGGAGCGTCACGGTGAGTTTGCGGTGCGCGGTGGGATCATCGATGTCTTCCCGGTCCAGGCTGGCCACCCGTCCCGCCTCGACTTCTTCGGGGACGAGATCGAAGAGATCCGGCCCTTTTCGATCGGCTCCCAGCGCTCCGAAGGCTCGGCGACACAGGTGGAGATCTATCCAGCCGGCGAGCTTCTGATCGACCCCGCGATACGGGAAAGAGCCGCCGAGCTCACCACCGCAGAATCGTGGGCCGCTTCCACCTGGGACAGGATTGCCGAGGGCATCTCCTTCCCCGGAATCGAATCGTGGCTCCCCTGGCTGGCCCCGGCGGGGACGCTGCTCGACGAAACGGCGGTGCCCACCGTGCTGTTCGACCCTGCCCGGTCCGAGGACCGGGCAAGCGAGCTCGTGGCCGAGGAGAGCGACCTGGCGAGAGTACTGGCGGGAACCTGGGGTCCCGGCGCACCGGAAGCCGGCGACCACCCCCCTCTCTACCTCGAGCTCGAGTCTCCTGCCCTCCTCGAGGCACCACCCCAGGCCTCCGGTCCTGCAGACGAAGCCTACGAGGCGAGCCCGTTCGGCGCCGTCCAGGCAGACCCGGCGTCGATCACCGAGGCGATCGGTCGGTGGAGCAACCGCGGGGTCGACATCGTGGTGGCGATGGATGGCGCACCGGCCGCGGAGCGGGTAGCCAACGTGCTGGCCGAAGCAGGCGCCGGACTTCCCGTCGCCGAGATCCTCGACGTTGTGGCACCGACCGTGCTGCCCTCAGGCATCCATCAGGGGTTCGTGTTTCCTGCCATCGGGACCGGCGTCGTCGGGGAGCGGGAGATCGCAGGACGCCGCCGCTCTCACCGCGGGACTCGGGCGCGGAGGAGCGACCGCAGCGACGAGGCCTATCGCGATCTCAACCCCGGCGATTTCGTCGTCCATCATCACCATGGCATCGGGCGATTCCAGGGCCTCGTCCATCGCGATATGGCAGGCGCCGCCCGTGACTACCTGCTGGTCGAGTACGCAGCAGGCGACAAGCTGTACGTCCCTACGGATCAACTGGCTGCGGTACGACGCTACACCGGCGGGGAGAGCCCGCGGCTGTCGCGGTTGGGGGGTACCGACTGGGCACAGACCCGCAGCAGGGTGCGCAAGGCGGCGGCAATCGTGGCCGAGGATGTGGTCAAGCTGCATCGGGAGCGAGCCGCGGTCACCGGACATCGGTTCGAGCCGGACACGCCGTGGCAGGGCGAGTTCGAGGCTGGCTTTCCCTATGAGGAGACTGTCGATCAGCTTGCCGCCATCATCGACGTCAAGGCGGACATGGAAAGCGACATGCCGATGGACCGGCTCATCTTCGGCGATGTCGGCTTCGGCAAGACCGAGGTGGCCCTGCGGGCAATCTTCAAATCGGTGCAAGAGGGGAGGCAGGCGGCGTTGCTCGTCCCAACGACGCTGCTCGCCCAGCAGCATTTCGCCACCATGCAAGAGCGCTTCGACCCATACCCGATTCGCGTCGAGATGCTCAGCCGCTTCCTGACCCCTACCCAGCAGCGGGGTGTCGTGCGCAGCCTGGCTGACGGATCGGTCGATGTCGTGGTCGGGACGCACCGCTTGTTGTCGAACGATGTGTCATTCGCCGACCTCGGGCTTCTCGTGGTCGACGAGGAGCAGCGATTTGGCGTAACTGCCAAGGACAAGTTGAAAGCGATTCGGTCGTCGGTCGACGCCATGACCCTCACCGCCACTCCTATCCCGCGAACGCTCGAGTTGGCGCTCGTCGGGATCAGGGATGTCAGCCAGATCAGGACTCCTCCCGAGGATCGGCACCCGATTCTCACCTATGTGGGCCCCTACGACGCCCAAGCGGTGTCGGCAGCGATCCGCCGTGAGATGCTGCGCGAGGGTCAGATCTTCTACGTGCACAACCGCGTCCAGTCGATCGACCACGCAGTGGCCCGCCTCCAGGATCTGGTGCCGGACGCAAGCTACGCCGTTGCCCACGGTCAGATGAGCGAAGGTCAGCTCGAGCAGGTCATGTTCGACTTCTGGAACGGCGAATACGACGTGCTGGTGGCGACGACGATCATCGAGTCCGGCCTCGACCTACCCCAGGTCAACACGCTCATCGTGGAGCGGGCCGACCGTCTCGGGCTCGCCCAGCTATACCAGCTACGCGGAAGAGTTGGGCGGTCGAGCCAGCGGGCATACGCCTACCTGTTCCACCCACCCGAGGAGCGGATCGCAGAGACCGCGCATCGCCGCCTGGAAGCGATCGGTGAGTTCTCTCAGCTCGGCTCAGGGTTCGAGCTTGCTATGCGGGACCTGGAGATTCGCGGCGCCGGGAGCATCCTCTCCGAGACCCAGTCCGGCCACATCGCCGCCGTCGGTTTCGATCTGTACACCGAGCTGGTTGCCGATGCGGTAACCGAGCTCACCGGCGCCGCTATCGAGCACGAGCCGGAGATCGACATCAGGATCGATCTCCCCATCGATGCCCGCCTGCCCGACGACTATGTGCCCGATGAGGATGGCCGCCTCGAGGGGTACCGGAGGCTTGCCGCGGCGTCGACGCCGGAGGCCGTGGACGATGTGGTCACCGAGTGGCAGGATCGGTTCGGACCGCTGCCGACACCGGCCGAAGCGCTCATCGACGTGGCCCGGCTCCGGGTCGCTGCGGCACGTGCCGGGCTGGAGGAGGTGGTCAAGCTGCGCGACGAGGTGCGTATGTCCCCGGTGAGTCTCAAGGCCTCACAAGAGGTGCGTCTGGAGCGGCTGGCCCCGGGGTCGGTGCTCCGCGATTTGGTGCTGTACATTCCGGCCCCTGCCGACAACGGAAACGCGGCCGCTACCATGCGCGGTTTCGTAGAGGCCATGTGGTTGGCCGGCCAGTAGGCCGAGCACGTATCACGTATCACGCAACACACCCCCCACCACGTAATACGGGCATCCGACCGACGTCCTAGCATCGCGAAGATGATCTACGGAGGCCTCGAAGGCGGGGGATCAACGTTCGAATGCGTGGTCGGCACCGGGCCGGAGGGCGTCGCCGCGTCGTCGACCATCCCCACCACAACACCCGGCGAGACTCTTTCCGAAGTGGCCGGGTTCTTCTCGGCCCACGACATCGATGCCCTTGGCGTCGCCACCTTCGGGCCCCTCGACCTCGATCCCGCTTCTCCCACCTACGGTCACCTTTTCGTTACCCCCAAACCGGCGTGGTCGGGCACCGATGTGGTGGGAACGCTCGCAGCAGCGCTTGGTGTCCCGGTTGCGATCGACACCGACGTCAACGGGGCCGCCATCGGAGAGGGCCGTTGGGGGGCGGCGCAGGGCCTCGACACCTTCATCTACGTGACCGTCGGCACCGGCATCGGGGGTGGCGGGCTTATCAACGGGAAACCGATGCACGGCCTGATGCATCCGGAGATCGGCCATGTCCGTATCCCCAGGCACCCGGACGACGACTTTCCCGGAAACTGCCGCTACCACGGCGACTGTCTGGAGGGCCTGGCGGCAGGTCCTGCGATCGCCGACCGCTGGGGGCGTCCGGCGGATGATCTTGGTGAGCATGCCGAGGCGGCGAGGGCACTGGAGGCGTTCTATCTCGGCGTGACCATGGCCAACCTGACGCTGACCATCTCACCGCAGCGCAGCATCATCGGCGGTGGGGTGCTGGCGATGCCGGGTCTGCTCGAGGCGACCAGGGCGGTCATGCTCGACACCTTGGCAGGATACGTAGAGGTGGCCTCAGACAGCGATGCATCGGGTTACCTCGTCGCCCCCGGCCTCGGGTCCCGTTCTGGAGTGTTGGGTGCGCTGGTGTTGGCCGGTGCTTGAGCCAAGCGTGGCGCGAGCGGCCGAGTTGCCCAAGTCGCCGGGTATCAACCGCGTGGCAGGGTGGCTGAATCCGATTGGCGCCGACGGCGTCCCGCGCTTCAGAGATCTGTCCGATCCACCACGTGGGACAGCTGGATCCTCCCGTGCCGCGCCACGGTGCCGATATACCGCTGAGGACCGGCCGTGACATGCACGCGCCATTCTTTGCCTGGCTCGTATTCGATGTCGACGGCGTCGATCCGATCTCCATCGATGTCGAAGTGAGCCTCGAGCACGAACAGGAACGCGGCTCTGGCCACGCCCTCGGAAACTTCGTCGTGCGAGGTATGGAGATCACCTGCCGGCTGTGCCCACGCCTCGAGCAGGGATGCAACCCGGTGGCGGTCTGCGATCACTTGCGCGGTGCCTTTGGTGGTCCCTGCCACAACATCGAGGATTGCGCTCTCATCGTCTTTGCCGACCTGGGTCGTAA
>CAXMPL010000289.1:0-3301 GCA_964195125.1 uncultured Kiloniellales bacterium
GACACTGTCGTTGTAGTGGTGAACCCGGGTTGGGGAGACGGCATCCAGGCGGCGAAGGCCGGCCTGCTCGAGGTTGGAGACGTGTTCGTCGTCAACAAAGCCGACCGGCCGGGAGCGGAACAGGTGGTCAAGGAGCTGGTCGGCGCGCTGGAAATTGGCCAGGCACGTCCGTGGTTTCCACCGGTGATCGAAACCGTTGCCACCGACGATGCCGGCCTGGCCGAGCTGTGGGACGCGATCGGCGCCCACCGGAGCCACCTCGACGACTCCGGAGAGCGCGAGCAGCGCCGCCTGGTCAGGGTCCTCGCTGAAGTCGAAGCGGCGTTGAGAGCCAGCCTCCGTCAGACGGCGACATCGAGCGGGGCTCTGGCACCGGAGATCCTCGACCGGGTTCTGGCTCGCCAGGTCGATCCGTGGTCGGCGGCGAGCGAGATGGTGGCCGGGGGTTTGTTCGACACGTCCTAGCGGCTCCCCGATGTGGGTGCGATCCGGTCTCTGTGGGCGCGCCCTGTGTACGGGATGACCCGCGACACTACAACCCCGTATACGCCGGTGTGAGCCCTGGGTACGCGGTGAGCCCCATTTGTGGAGCCTCTAGACCTGTAGCCTGCGCGATCTTGCACAACCTTTGGAGGTTCGCCATGACCGATGTCGATTATGCCGTCAGCGACGGTGTCGCAACCATCACGCTGAACCGGCCGCCGGTAAATGCACTCAACGCCAGCCTCATCGCTGACATCGACGCAGCCGTCGGCTTGGCAGAGGATCCAGAGGTCCGCGCTGTTGTCATCACCGGCTCGCCCCGCTTCTCCGTTGGCGCCGACATCACCGGGTTCGAGAAGGCACTCGAGGGCAATGCCGAAGATCGCCAGTCTGTCGGGCTCGCCGCCGCGGTCGCTCGCCTCGAAGCCTTGCCGAAACCGACGATTGCGGCCGTGTACGGCTTCGCCCTCGGCGGCGGCCTCGAGCTGGCGATGGGTGCCGACCTGAGGTATCTGGCCGATGATGCCAAGGTCGGTCAGCCGGAGATCCTGCTCGGCATCATCCCAGGGGCTGGTGGCACCCAGCGGCTGACACGGATCGTCGGCTACCAGCGAGCCAAGGAGTTGTGTCTCAGTGGGCGTCACATCAGCGCCGACGAAGCGGCCGCGATAGGGCTGGCCGACCAAGTCGTCGCTGCAGACGATCTGCTCGAGGTCGCCACCGCGACCGCCAACGGGTTCGCCACAGGACCGACGCGGGCCTACGCCGCGGTCAAACGCGCCGTTGGTGAGGGGTACGAGGTCCCCCTCGAACGCGGTCTGGCAATCGAAGCCGAGGTTTTCGCCGACGTCTTCGCCACCGAGGACGCCAAGATCGGCATTGCCGCCTTCCTCGCCAAGGAGAACCCAAGCTTTGTAGGGCGTTGAGTCGCGAGTCGCGAGTCGCGAGTCGTGAGTCGCGAGTCGCGTGGTTCTCCGCCTCTCCCACGAAGTGGGGGAGGCGCGAGCAGGCGAAGCCTGCGATCGGAGGGGGCCTCGGGAGCCTGCTATCCCCGCGATGAGCTCCGTTGGGCAATCTCGGTTCGGAGCTTGCGACTTGTGACTTGCGACTTGCGAGTCACGTCTTGTGACTTGTAGTTGGCAGCTCGGATAGCCTGCTCGGGATGGCCAGGGTGAAGGTTCCCGCGTGGGTAGGCAGGACGGCTGTTGTTGTCGTCGTGGTCGGCGTGCTCTTCGGCGTCGGTTGGGCCTGGCTCCACGCCAACCAGATCAGGTCGGAGTTCCTCGTGCCGGCCGCCGATGACCGTCCGTATCGCGCCGAGGTGTTTGCAACACCGCCGGGGCAGGTGGTTCTCCCGCCGTTCGAAGAGCTTTCTCGCGATGGGATCTGGGGGTTCGAGACCGAGACCGGTGGCTACACCCAGCTCACCTCGCTCGATCGCCTGGGCGAAGCCGAGATGATCTGGAACACCACGCCGTTCGGCGATGGGGTGGAGCCAGCAGATATGGGGAGGGTGGACGTGGATGCCTACCCCGGTGATCCGTCCGTTGCCCACGGACTCGGCTTCCAGGATGAACGAGCGCCCGGGGAGCTAGGACCGCATCCGGTGTGGTTCATCGATGGGCGCCGCTCAACCTGGGTGGTCATCGCCCACGGGCGAGGTACCGATCGCCTCACCCAATCGCTCCGCATTATTCCCCGGCTGGTCGAGGAGGGGTTCCCTGTGCTCGTCGTCACCTATCGCGACGACGTCGGTGCCCCGGCCGGGCCAACCGGGCTTCGCACCTGGGGGCTGACCGAGTGGCGTGACCTCGATGCCGCACTCCAGTTCGCCGAACGAGAGGGCGCCCGCGACTACATCCTGTACGGGTACGATCTCGGCGCCGAGATCATCTCGATGCTGCTCCACGAGAGCGAACGGGTCGGTGCGGTGCGTGGCGTGATCTTTGATTCCCCGGTGTTCGACTTCGAGGCCTATGTCGATCACAACACCGGATGGATACCCGGTCCGATCGGCGCCCTCGGGAAGCAGTTCGCCAGGATTCGGTTCGGCATCGAATGGGCCGAGTTGGACCAGATCGCACGGGCCGACCAGTTCGACGTCCCGGTGTTGGCGATCCACGGCGCCGATGACGACATCTCCCCGATCTCGGGCACCGAGCAGTTTGCCGCCGCCCGGCCCGGAGAGGTCGAGCTGTTGCGTATCGGGGGCGCGACCCACCTCGATGCCTGGAACGTCGCCGTCGCCGACTATGAAGAGGCCGTGGTCTCGTTCGTGCAAAGGATCGCGGGGGAGAGCTAGTCGCGAGTCGCGAGTCGCAAGTCGCAAGTCGCAAGTCGCAAGTCGCAAGTCGCGATCCTTGCTCCCCCCTCAGGGTGTCGCATTTCGCGATTGTGCGACACCGGGTGTTGTCGAAGTGGCCTCTCCGTTTCTCCCCCTTTTGGGGGGAGCACCGCCGAAGGCGCGGAGGGGGGTCAAGCCGTGGTCGCGACAATGCTCTGACCCCCTCCGTCTGCCTCCCTCCGGTCGGCTGCCACCTCCTCCAAGAGGGGAGGAAACGGGACCGGGGACTCGGGGACTCGCGACTCTCGACTCGCGACTCAATCCGCCTCTTTCATGCTCCGCATCGACCAGAGCAGGGTCCGCATGGACTTGGGCTGCTGCAACACGGTGACAACGGCCGCCGCCATGTCCTCGGCATCCAACATATCGGCCAGCCCTGGCATGTCGGGTGTGCGGCCCGTGCCCATGGCGAACTCGGTGGCAGTTCCCCCAGGGGCGATGGTGCTCACCCGAATGTTCTTCTCCCTGAGCTCG
>CAXMPL010000290.1:0-5558 GCA_964195125.1 uncultured Kiloniellales bacterium
TCGCGGTACGGACCGCTGTACGCCACCCCGACAACCGTGCCTCCGGCCTCAGCGACGTAGGCGTCATACCGACCGGAGGCATAGCGCTCCCACCAGCTGGATCTCTTGTCGAGGTCCCACGGCTCGACATCGAACGACACATGGGAGTCGACCATGACGGCGTTGTAGATCTCGTTGATCCGCTCTAGGTCGGATTCGTCGGCAGCCCGGATATGCGGCTTCACGACGCCGCAGCGTACCGGGGCATCGCGATCCAAGAGCAGGCTGGCCACGGCCAGCCTGCGTATTACGTACAACGTATTGCGAACCTGAGCATCGACTACGTAATACGTTATACGGAGTACGGAGTACGCCCCCGGAGTCGACCACAGCGGGCGAAACGCGACCAGGCCCCTACCCGGTTATGTACTGCTCCAGCTGGCCGATCATGTCGAGTTGGTCGGCGATCACGGCCTTGACGACATCCCCGATCGATATCAGGCCAACCAGGTCACCGTCGTCGAGAACGGGGAGGTGCCGGACCCGTTTCTCGGTCATCAACTCCATACAGGCGGTCACCGTGGTCGCCGGTTCGACCGTGATCAGCTTGGTTGTCATGATGTCGGCGACCGCGGTCTCCTTGGAAACGCGCTCGAGGAGGATCACTTTCCGGGCGTAGTCCCGCTCGGACAGGATGCCGACCAACGTCCCATCGTCGAACACGAGTACGGATCCGATGTTCTTCTCGGCCATCACCTCGAGGGCGTGGTAGACGGTATCGCCCGGCACGACGAAGAAGACGTCGCTCCCCTTGTCGCCGACAATGCCGGCTGCCGTTCTCTGCATCAGAGATCACCTCTCGTTTGGCCACAACTTACCAAGCCCAGCTGGTCGGCGTCCACGCGGCTGCCTCGGCGGATTGCCAGCCGAAAGAAGAAGGCTGCATGCTCGAAGTTCGCCAACTGGAACCGCTACGGAACGGTGTCGTATGCCTCGCCAATACCCTCGTCGTTGATCCTCCACAGCAGGTAGGGAGTGATGACGTCGCCGATGTCGTCGAAATTGATGTCGCCGGTGGCACCGAAATAGTCGGTGTCCTGACCGGTACGGATCAGCTCCAGACATTCCAGTGGACCGCACGGCGTTCCTGGAGGCCGAGAGATGTCGAACACGACGGACTTGATACCGGCCGCGGTGCCGTCACTCGCCTCAGAAGCCAGGATCAGCAGCCAGGCAGCGTCGTAACTATTGGCCGCAAACGGACCGGGGTCCCCGCCATACGCGGCGTTGTAGCCGTCCACAAAATCGGTCAACGCAGGGCTGTCGACGGTTGTCGGTGCCGTCCCTTCGAGCACGCCGGTGAGGATGGTGGGATCATCCGGGAACACATCGGCGGCGAAACTCGGCAGCCATATGCCGTCGCCGCCAAACCAGGGCTTATCCAGCAGCCCCCCAGCGAACGCGTTCCGGAAGATCGTCACCCCTTCTCCGGTGAAGCAAATGCAGACGATCGCTGCCGAGTCGCTCCCAGCGAGCTGGGTGATCTCGGCGTCGAAGTTCGTCTGATCCGTCGCATAGGGGATCGTCTCACCGACGGTGCCGCCATAGGTCGCAATGAAGTCCTCGGAAAGAGCCTCTGAAAGACCCTCTCCATAGGAGTCGGCACGGAAGATGAGGTCGATCGATGTGACGCCCTTGCTATCGACCAGCGCCGACAGGAACAGGGCCTGCAGCGAGTCCGAGGGCGTCGTGCGCCCGTAGAAGTTGTTCGGGTCATCGACCGCTGAGAACTGTGGGCTGGTGCTCGATGGCGACAGCATCATCACCGGGCTCCCCGTGACCAGATCGAGGATGGCGAGCGATTGGTCCGAACCGGCGGCACCAACCATCGCTTGCGTGCCTGCTGCGATCACGTCGGCCGCGGCATCCCGAGCGATGCTCGGATCGGTCTGCGTGTCACGAGCCAGGTGCTCGACTTGGGCATCGTTGACACCACCCGCGGCGTTTACCTCGTCCACAGCGAGTTGGATCGCGTTCTGCATCGACCCGCCGAAGTCGCCAAGTGCCCCGGCAAGCGGCATCAGGCTCGACAGCCTCAGCGGCTCACCAGGAGGAGACGTGAGCACTACCGAGGTCGTCGTCGTGTCCGCCACCGTTGTCGTCGTGGCCTGGGTCGTAGCCGGCGCCGCCGTGGTGGTCGTCTGCGGCGCCGCCTCGTCGTCTCCGGCGTAGAAGATCAGCACACCGACCGTGATCAGGCCGAACACGCCAAACAGGACCCATGGGAGCCAGGCGGCCACACCGCTGCCTCCGCCCCGATCATCGACCGAGGGGGCTCCCCCCGCCGTGTCCATATCATCTGTGATGGAATCGCTCCGTTGCCTGGCAACCGGGGGTTGGGCGCCACGACTAGGTCACCGTCGCCCACCGGATCGGTGAAAGATAGCGATCCGAGTATCTCACGACGAGGCTTGCCGGCGGCGGCTCCAGCCTCTGAGGTGCCATCCCCTCATCACCTGCCGGTCCGACGCCCGTCATGCCGCGACCGGTGCGGTGAGGGCGGGGCGTCATCGCCGCTCTGTCGTTGCCAGGCGAGTATTTCGTGCGCGGCAACGGCATAATCACGCTCATAGCCGACCAATCCGACTCGCGTCTGGCCCGACAGCGACGCCGGCTGACCGCATCGGTCACCGACTTCGATGTCGAGCGTCAGCGCGCCCTGTTGATCGGAGTCGTGCCAGGCAAGCAGGACGTGCCGGCCGGCGAGCTGAGCCTGGCCGAGCTCGAGCTGCTCACCGACACCGCAGGGTCAGAGCCGGTGGAGTCGGTGCTGCTGAAACGGGATCGCTTCAACGCAGCCACCCTGATCGGGAAAGGCCAGCTCGCAGATCTTGTCGCCGAATCCAGGGCGCTCGACATCGACGTGGTCGTTTTCGACAACGAGCTGACCCCGGCCCAACAACGCAACCTGCAGCAGGCGTTCGAAACGGATGTAGTGGACCGGGTGGCACTCATTCTCGACATCTTCGCCCAACATGCACACACGCACGAGGGCATGCTCCAGGTCGAGCTCGCCCAGCACCGCTACCGGCTGCCCCGTCTGCGCGGCAAGGGTGTAGAGCTGTCACGGCTCGGTGCGGGCATCGGCACCCGGGGACCTGGTGAGACCAAGCTGGAGACCGACCGGCGGCGGATCCTGGAGCGCGTTTCGAAGATCGAGCGCGAGCTCAAGGACGTTGGGCGCTCGCGTGCTACCCAGGCCAAAGCCAGGAAGAAGTCTGGCCGGCCGGTGATATCGCTGGTTGGCTACACGAACGCGGGGAAGTCGACGCTGTTCAATCAGATGACCGATGCTGATGTGCTTGTCGAGGATCGGCTGTTCGCCACACTCGATTCGACCGTCCGTCAACTCGATCTTCCCGACGGTTACCAGGCGTTGATGTCCGACACGGTTGGGTTCGTGCGGCGACTTCCCCATGAGGTAGTAGAAGCCTTCCGATCCACCCTCGAGGAGGCCGCAGACGCCGACCTTCTCGTTCATGTGGTCGATGCGTCAGACCCCGATCCCGACGGGCAGATCGAGGCCGTGCACACGGTCCTCGCCGAGATCGAGGCCGGTGATATCCCCGAGCTGATCGTGTTCAACAAGACCGACATCACCGAGCCGAACGTCGTCGATCGCCTGGTGGCCACCCATGACGGATCGGTGGCGGTGTCTGCCCTCACCGGAGATGCCATCGACGACGTTCGCATTGCCATCGTCGAAGATCTCGAAAAGTCGACCGTCACCATGCGCTTGCTCGTTCCGTACGGGCGCGGTGACCTGGTAGCCGCCCTCCACGAGGCAGGCAACGTTCTGGACGAAGCTCATGGAGAAACGGGAACGGAATTGACCGTGCGGCTGCCAAGCGCTGTCGCCGACGGGTTCAGCGAGTATGCCGGCTGACGGAAAAACCAAACGGGTCGCCGTGGTCGGAGCGGGCTCCTGGGGCACGGCCGTCGCTTCCATGTTGGCGCCGAGGGCCGACACCACGCTGTGGGCGCGGAATCCGGACCTGGCGGCGGCAATCGATGCCGGTGACAACCCGGCCTACCTCCCCGGTGTCTCTCTCCCTGCCGAACTGAAGGCATCGAGCGATCTTCCCCGCATGCTCGACGGCGCCGACGTCGTGGTGATGGCCGTCCCGTCACACGGCTATCGGTCGGTGCTGTCTGCAGGCGCCGTCGCGATCTCCGAGAGTGCACCGATCGTGTCGTTGACCAAGGGGATCGAACAAGACTCGCTGATGCGGATGACCGAGGTGACGGCCGACGTCCTTCCCAAACACGACCGGCAGCGGATCGGTGTCCTCACCGGCCCCAACCTCGCCAGCGAGATTGTCGCCGGCCAACCGGCGGCGACGGTGATCGCCATCGCCGACGACGATGTGGCACTGCAACTCCAGGAGCTGTTCGGTGGCGTGATGTTCCGGGTCTACACAAACCCCGACGTGATCGGCGCGGAGACCGCAGGGGCCACCAAGAACGTGATGGCGATCGCCACCGGCATGGCCGACGGCCTCGGGTTCGGATTGAACACGCGGGCGACTCTGATCACCAGGGCCCTCGCCGAGATGACCCGCCTCGGGGTGGCGATGGGCGGACAGGTCTCCACCTTCGCCGGGTTGGCCGGCATAGGGGATCTCGTTGCCACCTGCTTGTCGGATCGGAGCCGCAATCATCGGGTTGGCTATGGACTTGGGCAAGGGAAGACCGTCGACGAGATCGTCGACGAGATGAACATGGTCGCCGAGGGCGTCAAGTCGACCAGGGGGATTCTCGCCCTGGCCGACAGCCATGGCGTAGAGATGCCAATCGCCGAGCAGGTCGGACGCGTGCTCTACGAGGGGGCCGACGCGCCCGATGTCATCATGAGCCTGATGGGAAGGGCTGCTCGATCGGAGGTCGAGTAGAAGAAGTCGCAAGTCGCAAGTCGCAAGTAACGAGTAGCAAAGGCAGACACTGATCTACTGATCTACTGATCTACTGCTACAGGCCGTTTGAACTCGGCGCGTTCCTTCTCCACCTCGTCCCGCGCAAAGCATCCCTCGAGGTGGTCGTTGACCAGCCCCATCGCCTCCATGAAGGCATAGGCCGTTGTTGGCCCGACGAACGAGAACCCGCGCCGCTTCAACTCCTTGGCCAACGCCTTGGATTCGGGAGTGGTGGGCTCGAGGAGTGGCGGCCCAGTCGCAGTGGGCTCAAAAGACCACACCAGTGCTGCGAACGAACCAAGCTCATCCTGGACCTCGAGCACCCTTGCGGCGTTATTGATCGTCGCCTCGATCTTGCCGCGGTGACGCACAATGCCGGCGTCGTCGAGCAGGCGCTCGATATCCTTGTCGGTGAACTCGGCGACCGCGGCGGCATCGAAATTGGCGAACGCCTTCCTGAAGTTGTCCCTCTTGCGCAGGATGGTCAGCCACGACAGCCCGGACTGGAAACCCTCCAGGCTCACCTTCTCGAACAGGGTCCGATCCTCAGCAACCGGTCGCCCCCACTCCCGGTCGTGATATTCGATGTAGTCCGGTGCAGAGGTG
>CAXMPL010000291.1:0-6234 GCA_964195125.1 uncultured Kiloniellales bacterium
GGATCTGTACCGGATGTACGAGCGGTTCGCCGAACGCAATCGGTGGACGATCGAGCCGATCGATGTTTCCCCTTCGGATACCGGTGGGCTGAAGGAAGCGACCTTCGCCGTCAAGGGCAAGGGCGCCTACTCACGGTTCAAGTACGAGGCCGGACCGCACCGCGTGCAGCGGGTGCCGAAGACCGAGTCCCAGGGTCGGATCCACACCTCGATGGCGACAGTGGCGGTCCTCCCCGAAGCGGAGGCCGTCGAGATCGAGATCCACGACAACGATCTCGAGATCGAGACGTTCCGGTCGACGGGCCCGGGTGGTCAATCGGTCAACACCACGGATTCGGCGGTGCGAATCACCCACATCCCCACCGGCATCACCGTGTCGTGCCAGGACGAGAAATCCCAGCTGCAGAACAAGACGAAGGCATTGCGGGTGCTGCGGGCCCGGTTGTTCCAGCAACAGATCGGGGCACAACTCGACGAGCGGGCCGATGTCCGCCGGACACAGGTTGGTTCGGGGGAACGCTCGGAAAAGATCCGGACGTACAACTTCAAGGAGAACAGGGTGACTGATCACCGCGTCGGGCTGACCGTCCATACGCTGCCGCAGGTCCTCGACGGCGACCTCGCCAACATTCACGATGCGCTGATCGCCGACGAGGCCGCCAGGGCGTTTGCAGGAGATTGAGTCGCGAGTCGCGAGTCGCAAGTCTCTGGGAGGACCCTTTGATGGACGAGATTCGCTCCACCGAGCTCATCGACTCGGTCGGTGATCTCCCGCGGCACGAAACCGAGCGCCTCCTCAGCAAGGCCACCCACAGGCCTCGCACAGAACTGCTCTTGGGTGTCGCCATCACCAATACCGAACGGGAAGCCTTCGAAGCGCTCGCGGCCAGGAGACTCGCAGGCGAGCCGCTCCAGTACCTCGAGGAACGGATTCCATTCGGGCCGATCGAGGTGAAGGTTGATCGGAGGGGCCTCATCCCGCGCCCAGAGACCGAACAGCTCTTCGCTCTGGCGGTAGATGCGGTGGTCGAGCCACAAGTCATCCTCGACCTTGGCACGGGATCGGGCAACCTCGCTCTGGCGCTGAAGCACGCCTTTCCCGATGCCGTGGTGTATGCGACGGAGATTTCCCCGGAGGCAGCAACGTTGGCTCGGGACAATGCCCGCCATGCCAATCTCGATGTCACCGTGCTCGACGGCGACCTGTTCGATCCGATACCCGAACATCTTCGCGGCAATGTCGATCTCATCGTTGCCAATCCCCCGTACCTTGCCGAAGCCGAGTTTGCCGGGCTGCCCGCCGATGTCCGCGACCACGAACCGAGGATCGCCCTGGTAGCAGGGCCCACGGGGGATGAGGTTGTGGCCGCTATTGCTTCCGAGGCGCCCGGCTGGCTCGCGCCCGGGGGCACGATCGTTTGTGAGATCTCAGAATTCCGCGGCCCCACCATGGCCGAGCTCTTCGCCCCTCTCGGCGGAAAGGTTCGTAAGGACCTGGCCGGCAAAGACCGCTTCGTTGTCGGAACGGCCTGACTCGCGACCTGCGACTCGCGACTCGCGACTACCTTGTAGCTATGGATAGCAAACTCCTGTCAGATGCCTGCGCCGCGGTCCGCAACGGGGATTTGGTCGGGGTGCCCACTGACACGTTGTACGGGATCGCCGTCGATCCGTTCAACGAGGATGCCCTCGCCCGTGTCTTCGAGGTCAAGGGCAGACCGGGTTTGAAGCCACTGGCGATCCTGGTCGCGGATCTGGACCAGGCCCAGCAGCTTGCCGCATTCAGCGACCGGGCAATCGAGCTCGCAGAGACCCACTGGCCGGGAGCCCTCACCCTGGTCTTGCCCAAGCTGGCCACAACGCCAGAGTGGCTCGGCGACCGCGCCCGTAAGACCATTGGTTTGCGCTCTCCCGATCACCCGGACGCGAGGGAGTTCCTCCGTGCCGCCGGGCCTCTTGCCGTCACCAGTGCCAATATGGTTGGGCAGTCTGCCGTAGGCGACGACGAGGCTGCGCAGGAGCTGTTCGGTCCAGACATTGCTGTCTATCTGCCAGGTGAGGCGCTCGGAGATGCGGCGTCCACGATCCTCGACCTCACGCAGCCCGCAGAGTGGGTACTTAGAGACGGTCCCGTCACTCCGTGACCGACCGGGAACGGTTGGCGATTGGGTCTGGGACCGCGATCGCAGCCGCCGGACTCTGGATCGGACTGTTCGTGCTCGGGAGAAGCGTCCAGCTCGGGGTCGGGATCTTTGCTGCCGGGGCAATAATGTCGTTGCTTGCCGTCGCCGGGTTCAGCCGCGAAGCGGACCAACTCAGAGTCGGAGTCAGGTCCGCGATCGCCGGGCTGATCGTGGGTGCGGTGTTGTTTCTCGTGGCCGGCACTACCAGCTCGCCGACCATGACCCTGCTAGTTCCCGCGGCCATCTTGGGAGTTGGGGGACTAGGCGCCTTGGCGGGCGGCCATGATCCGCAACGCTCGACGATGCGGATCGTCGTGTCGGGGATTGCCGCCGCCGGAGTCGTGTTCCTCGGCTTGCTGGCGGCGGAGCTGTGGGCCTTGTCCGCTCCCCTGGTCCCGTACCCAGCCCTTGCCCTCGCCGATCGAATTTGGGCGCGGTCACAAGACGAGGATGACCCGGCTTGAGTGGCGACTACGCTCGCCGCATCGTCAAGGGGACGCATGACCGACACAGGGTTGTCCGACGCCGACCCGGCACTCGCTGAACTCATTGCCCGCGACGCCGAGCGACAGCGGACCCACATCCAGTTGATCGCATCGGAGAACATCGTTGACCGGGCGATGATGGAGGCCGCAGGATCGGTGCTGGCAAACAAGTACTCGGAGGGGTACCCGGGCCGGCGCTACTACGAAGGCTGCGAGATCATCGATCTGATCGAGCAACTGGCGATAGATCGGGCGAAGTCATTGTTTGGTGCCGAGCACGCCAACGTGCAGCCCCACTCCGGATCTCAGGCCAACATGGCTGCCTACCTCGCCGTTATCGACCCCGGGGACACCATCCTCGGGATGCGTCTCGACCAGGGGGGCCACCTCACGCACGGGTCCCCGGTCAACTTCTCCGGGGCGCTGTTCAACATCGTTGCCTACGGTCTCGATGAGGAGACCGAGCTCATCGACATGGACGAGGTGCGTCGCCTCGCCATCGAACACCGCCCAAAGCTGATCATCGCCGGCTATTCGGCCTATTCGCGTATCCCAGACTGGGGTGCTTTTCGTGACATCGCCGACGAGGTCGGTGCGGTGTACCTGGTCGACATGGCACACATCACTGGTCTCGTCGCCGGAAGGGCGCATCCGAGTCCAGTCCCGCACGCCGACATCGTCACCGCCACCACACACAAGTCGCTGCGCGGTCCTCGGGGCGGGCTGATTCTGTCCAGAGAGGAGCTTGGCAAGCCGATCGACAAGACGGTGTTCCCGTACAGTCAGGGCGGAGCGATCAACCACCAGATCGCGGGCAAGGCCCTTGCTTTCGAGCGGGCGGCACAGCCGGCCTTCGTTGAGTACGCCACCCGGGTGGTCGCCAACGCTCGTGCCCTTGCCGACGCCATGATCGCGGAGGGAGCGCGAATCGTGTCGGGAGGGACGGAAAACCATATGTTCCTCGTGGACTTGAGGAGCCTGGATGAGGAGCTGACCGGCAAGGAAGCGGCAACGTTCCTCGACGATCGTGGGATCACGCTCAACCGAAACGCCATCCCATTCGACCCCCGCTCCCCGTTCATCACTTCCGGTATCCGCATTGGGACCCCGGCGGTGACGACGGTGGGGATGGGTGAGGACGAGATGGTGTCCTTGGGTCGGTCGATCGTTCACATGTTGTTGGCGCGAGAAGACGCTGACGCGGTGGCGACCATCCAGAAGGACGTGGATGGCCTGATCGAGGCCTTCCCCGCCTACCCGGAGGGGTTCAGAGGGTATATGTAGGCGGAGTCTTTGCTCCCCCCTCAGGGGGGAGTACCGGCCGCAGGCCGGGGAGGGGGTCAGGCCTCTGTCGCGACTTCTCCGCGACCGCGAAGTAGATGGCTTCGAGTACCTCGTCGAGTTCCGTGTAGATCTCGGCGTTCCAGAAGCGCATCACTCTGAAGCCCTGTGATCGGAGAAAGGCGTCCCGGGTCCGATCGTGCGCGGAATCGAAGTGCTGGTCACCGTCGAGTTCGACAACGAGACGGCTGTGATAGGAGACGAAGTCGCAGATGTACCGACCTATCGGCTCTTGCCGCCGCCATCGTCCCGGGAGGTCGAACCTGAGGTGCTGCCAGAGGATTACCTCGGCGTCGGTCAGGTTCGCCCTGAGCTGCTTGGCTCGCCTCGCGGCAAAGGGATGGCGTGGGACTCTGGGCATGACCTGAATTTGTCAGAGTCGACGCTCCGTTTCAAGGGGGTCGATCGCGGGTGGCTGGACAGGGGGTCGCCCCGTGATCGCGCCAGCGGTCTGACCCCCTCCGTCAGCGGCTGCGCCGCTGCCACCTCCCCCTGAGGTGGAGGCAAAGAGTGCCTGGCTCAATTTCAGTAGCACTCCACCGCTCGGTATCCTCCCGCCCGGACTGGTGAGGGCCCCTGCGAGTCGATCTGAGGCAACGGATGACGACCCCTGACCCTGGGAGATACGACCACATGGAAGGCAGCCGCCTGGTTCCGCCAAAGGACGCGATCACAGGCGGCTTCTCTGATGGGGCCGATTTCATCTCCTACATCATTTCCGGTCTGTTGATCGGCCTATTCCTCGACTGGGTGTTCGGCACCCCGCCGATCATGACCATCCTGTGGCTGCTTGCCGGCTTCGGTGTGGGGTTCTACCGGATGTGGCGGCGCTCCGAGCACCTCGACCAGGAAGGTAGAGAGCGCAGCCATGGAGTCTGATTCGCTGGATCGATACGTCCCGGCACCGGACCAGCGGCCGATCGAAGCGATTATTGGCACCAATATCGCCAAGCGGGCCGTTGTCGTCGCCCCTGTCCTCGCCCTTGTTTTTGGCATCACGAGCGGTTGGGAAGGCGCCGTCGCCTCCCTCGTCGGTGTCGCCATCGTGGTTTTGAACTTTCTTCTTGGCGGGTACGTACTCTCCTACGCCGCCCGCATATCCCTTAGCTTGTATCAGGCCGCCGCCCTGTTCGGATTCCTCATCCGTCTCGGCCTCATCACGGTGTCGCTGCTGCTCATCGGCGGCGTGACCCAGATCGATCGGATGGCCCTTGGCATATCGGTGGTGGTGAGTTACCTCGTGCTGCTGTCCTGGGAGGCGATCGCGGTCGTCAACGGAACGGAAAGGGATCTCGAGTGGAGCAACTGATCCTCGCCAGCGAGGAGTGCGACCTCGTCGAGAATTCGGTGTGTGCTCCTGCCGACGTTGCGGAGCTCTTCGAGTTCCGCACCCCGATTTTCGAGATCCTCGGCTTCCCGATCACCCGTACCGTTTCGGTCATCTTCCTTGTCGCCGTCGTTGTCGTCGGGCTTCTCTTCTTCGGACTCCGCAAGAAGGCGGTCCAGCCCGGCAAGTTCCAGACGGCGATGGAGGGGCTCATCGGGTTTATCCGTGACGAGGTGGCCGTTGGCATCATCGGCCCCGACGGAATCCGCTACTTCCCCTACCTGCTTTCTCTGTTCTTGTTTATCCTGGTGGCCAACGCCTTCGAAGTGATGCCGTTCATCAACTTCCCGACCACGTCACGGATGGCCATCCCGTTGTTCCTGGCCCTTTTGACCTATGTGATCTTCATCGCCGCCGGGTTGAAGCGGCAAGGGTTTCGCTACATCGGTGACATCCTGTGGCCGCCCGGGGTGCCCGTGGCGCTCAAGCCGCTGGTCGGGATCATCGAGTTCTTCTCGATATTCTTCGTCCGGCCGTTTTCGCTGGCGGTGCGGCTGTTCGCCAACCTCGTGGCCGGCCACGTCATGCTGTCGATCCTGCTGGTGACCGGTCTCGTCTCGTTCCTCACCATTGGTGAGATCGGTCTTATCAAGAGCGCCTTCGGGATCGCGTGGTGGCTGCTCGGTCTGGCCATCTACATGTTCGAGGTGATCGTCATCCTGCTCCAGGCGTACATCTTCACCCTGCTCTCTGCGGTCTATATCGAAACGTCGTTGCACCCGCAACATTAAGAAAGGGAAACAATGGAAGCGATCAGCGGATCCCTGGCCCTCATCGGCTACGGTCTTGCCGCCATCGGCCCTGGTATCGGCATCGGTATCATCGCCGGCAACGCCGT
>CAXMPL010000292.1:0-8874 GCA_964195125.1 uncultured Kiloniellales bacterium
TTGCCGATTCTCCCTGACGCCGGCGATTCTGCTGGGTACGGTTCAGTAGGTGACAATGGCCACAGGAAATGGCGTAGCTCTTGAGCCACCCGCCCCAGGGCAGGTACACTGCCCGACGCGAGATTCCAAGGGGGTAGGGGAATGAAGATCGCCATCCTTGCCGG
Organism: uncultured Kiloniellales bacterium; assembly: GCA_964195125.1. GTDB lineage: Bacteria > Actinomycetota > Acidimicrobiia > Spongiisociales > UBA5794 > JACZST01. Next base: position 165 of record CAXMPL010000292.1, read on the forward strand.
TGGCCAGGGGACTCGGCTTGCCGAGGAGACCGAGGTTCGCCCGAAACCCATGGTCGAGATCGGCGGTCGCCCGATCTTGTGGCACATCATGCGCCACTACGACCATTTCGGACACTCGGAGTTCGTCATCGCCCTCGGCTACAAGGGCGAGATGATCAAGAGGTACTTCACCGATTATCACGCATCCATACGGAGCATGCGGGTTCACATCGGGGACGGTGACATCGAGGTCTTCGAGGATGGCGAAGTGGAGTCGTGGACCGTCGATCTCATCGAGACCGGCCGATGGACGAACACTGGCGGTCGCGTGAAGCGGATGATTCCGTATCTCGATGGGGAGACGTTCGTGCTGACGCACGGCGACGGAGTCAACGACGTCGACATCGCTGCCCTGCTGGAGTTTCATCGCTCCCACGGCAGGATCGCGACGGTCACCGCGGTCCACCCTCCTCCGCGGTTCGGCCAGCTGGTCCTCGAGGGCGACCGGATCGTCGAGTTCACGGAAAAGCCGCTCGACACGAGCTGGATCAACGGCGGGCTTTGGGTGTTGGAACCCGAGGTAGCCGGCTACATCGACGGTGATGACACTCTCTTCGAGCGAGAGCCGATGCAGAGGCTGGCCAAGGATGGCGAGCTGATGGCCTACCAACACGACGGGTTCTGGCAGCCCATGGACACGCTGCGGGACAGACGAATCCTGGACAAGCTGTGGGACGGCGGAGACCCGCCGTGGCGGATCTGGGACTGACGCGATGCGAGTTCTCGTTACCGGTCACAACGGATACATAGGCGTCGTTCTCGTCTCCGTGCTCGAGGCGGCTGGACACGATGTCATCGGCCTCGACTCATACCTCTTCGAAGGCTGCGACTTCGGACCGCCGCCAACCGACGACATCGAGGCAATGCGCATGGATGTGCGCGACGTCGGCCCCGCCGATGTCGAGGGTTTCGACGCTATCTGCCACCTCGCCGGTCTGTCCAACGATCCGCTCGGCGATCTGGCGCCTGGTGTCACCGACGAGATCAACCACCTGGCGACGACGCAGCTGGGGCGGGCGGCTCGCGAGGCGGGCGTAGGCCGCTTCCTGTTCTCGTCGTCGTGCTCGGTGTACGGCGCCTCGCCAGGGGCCTTGATCGACGAGTCGGCCCCGCTCAACCCGGTCACACCGTACGGATGGTCCAAGATCCACGCCGAAGAGGATCTTTCTGCGCTGGCGACCGACGAGTTCGCGCCGGTCTATCTGAGGAACGCCACCGCCTACGGTGCCAGCAGCCGGCTGCGTGCCGACCTCGTCGTCAACAACCTGGTCGGGTATGCGGTGACCGAGGGACGAGTGTTGTTGAAGTCCGACGGCACGCCGTGGCGGCCCCTGATCCACATCGAGGACATCTCGCGAGCGTTCCTTGCCCTGCTCGAGGCGCCAACCGAGTTGGTCCACAACGAGGCGTTCAACGTTGGGGGGACCGGGGAGAACTATCAGATCCGTGAGGTCGCGGAAATCGTTGAGAAGACGGTCCCCGGATCTGAGATCGTGCTCGCCGACGCGGCCGGCCCCGACATACGTGACTACCGCGTCGACTGCAGCAAGCTCGCCGACACCCTGGGCTTCGAGTTGGCCTGGGACGTACCGGCCGGTGCAGAGCAGCTCTATACCCAGTATGTCGCCAATGGGCTCAGCGAGGAGGACTTCCTTGGCAGCCTGCTCCGTATCCGTCACGTGCAGCGTCTCCAGGACGATGGCGTCTTGGGTGAAGACTTGCGACTGAGGGAGTGATCGACATCTACGACGTCATCGCCGGCTGCCGGTCGTGCGGCGCCGAGGACTTGGAACGGGTGCTTGCTTTTGGGGACATGCCCCTGTCGGATCGTCTCGTCGATCCCGCGGAGGATGTCACGGCAGAGCCCCGGGTGCCGCTGACCATGGTCTTCTGTCCCAACTGCACCCTGGTTCAAATCGAGGAGACCGTCCGCCCCGAGGTGCTGTTCGGAGAGGATTACCCCTACTTCTCGTCCTACTCGGACACGCTGCTGGATCACAGCAAGCGCAACGTCGACGCCTTGATCGACCGCTACCAGTTGTCCTCGGACAACCTCGTGGTGGAGTTGGCGAGCAACGACGGTTATCTGCTGCAGTTCTTTGCCGAGGCGGGGATCGACGTGCTCGGCATCGATCCGGCTCCGGGCCCGGCCGCGGTTGCGGTGCAGAATGGGGTTCCGACCCTGGTCGAGTTTTTCGGCCCCGAAGTCGCCGAACGACTGGCCTCGGAGGGAGTCGAAGCCGACGTTCTCATCGGCAACAACGTGCTGGCCCACGTCCCGGATCAGAACGCCTTCGTCGCCGCGATGGCAACGCTGCTGTCACCCACCGGGTCGATCGTCATGGAGGTCCCCTATGTCAGGGACTTGATCGAGAACACCGAGTTCGACACGATCTACCACGAGCACCACTGTTATTTCTCGGTGCGGTCCCTCGAGGGGCTGTTCGCCCGCCACGGCCTCCACCTGAACCGCGTCGAGCACCACTCGATCCACGGAGGCTCGCTGCGGTTCTTCGCCTCTGCAGATCCGGCTCGCCAGCCTTCGGTCGACGAGTACCTCGCTGCCGAGGCCGTTGTCGGTATGGACACGATCGGCTATTACCAGGACTTTGCAGACCGAGTCGACGGTGTCAGGTCGTCGCTCAACGACCTCATCGGCGACCTCCGCCGCCGCGGTGCCACGGTTGCGGCGTATGGAGCGGCGGCGAAGGGTGCGATCTTGCTCAACTACGTCGGGCTGGGCGGCGAGCAGCTCGACTACGTCGTCGACCGTAACCCGCACAAGCAGGGCAAGCTCATGCCAGGGGTACGGCTTCCGATCTACGATCCGAGCAAGATCGAAGAGGATCCACCGGACTATTTGTTGATCCTGCCCTGGAACTTCAAGAGCGAGATCATGGAGCAGCAGCAGGACTTCGCAGCGCGGGGCGGGCGGTTCATCATCCCGATCCCCGAGCCGACGTTGGTATGAGCCCTCCTGGCACGGTCGACGTCGCCGTGAAGTGCCGGGCGTGTGGCGGCGGCGACCTCGAATCGTTCTACGAGGTGGCGTCGATCCCGAGCCAGACCTGTGTCCTCCTCGACACGGCCGAAGAGGCCGCCTCCTATCCCACCGGCAGCATCGTGCTCGGGTTCTGCCGGGACTGTGGATTCATTCAAAACACGGTGTTCGACCCCAAGGACATCGACTACTCGCAACCGACGGAAGAAAGCCAGGCGTTCTCACCAGAGTTCCAGCGTTTTGCCGCGGCCCTCGCTTCAGACCTGGTCGAGGGGCACCGTCTCGAGGGCAGGACCGTGCTCGAAGTGGGATGCGGCAAGGGCGATTTCCTCCAGCTCCTCGCCGAGCGAGGCATCGCTGAGGGGGTCGGCATCGACCCCGGATACCTCCCTAACCGGGAGGTTGATGGGGCAACCCTGCGATTCAGCAGACAATGGTATGGCCCGGATGACGTCGGGCTCACCGGCGATCTGGTGCTGACCCGCCACCTGCTCGAGCATATCCCCAACGTCGCCGAGTTCACCGGCTGGCTTATGGCCTCGACCAGGGCCTCTCCCGGCGCCGGGCTGTTCACCGAGGTGCCCGACGTGCGCCGGGTGCTCCGCGAGGGGGCATTCTGGGACGTGTACTACGAGCACTGCTCGTACTTCACCCTCGGCTCGCTCGGCAGGATGTTGCGCGACGCTGGGCTCCGGCTCGACCGCCTCGAGATGGGGTTCGGCGATCAATACCTCCTCGCCGACGGGGTACCCGGTGAGATGGCCGACCCGCATCCCGCGGAGGAGCCTGTGGATGAGCTTGCGGTGGAGGTCGCCGGATTTGCCACTGAGGCGGCGCAACGCGTGGCCGACTGGCGCGCCCGGATCGAGCACCAGGATGGTCATGTCGCCATATGGGGTGGAGGGTCGAAGGCGGTTGCTTTTCTGGCCGCCGTCGGCGCTGATGCCGGTGCCGTTACCGTCGTGGACATCAATCCACACAAAAAAGGCAAGTTTCTGCCGGGAACCGCCGTCGAAGTGGAGCCGCCCCAGGTGCTCGTCGACCGTCGTCCCGAGCTGGTCATCCCGATGAACCCCATCTACGAGAGCGAGATCCGCAGGGACCTGGCGTCGATGGGGTTGGACCCGGCAGTGATCTCCATCTGAGAGAGCTCGAGGCCAGACCGGATCTTCCTGCGGAGCGCCATTTTTCCCGCTCTTGCCGCTTCGCGGCGGGCCGCTCGGGCCACGGCTCCACAACTGATCCTTTCACGAGACCGGATCGCGCTTTATTGCGGAGCCTCTGGTTTCCCGCTCTTGCCGCTTCGCGGCGGGCCGCTCGGGCCACGGCTCCGCACTGACTTCGTCAAAAGAGACCGAATCGTGTCCTACTGCGGAGCCTCTAGTTTCCCGCTCTCGGCTGAGGGCCGCTCGGGCCACGGCTCCGCAAATGGCTTTCGCCGATATAGACCGGATCCTCCCTGCGGAGCCTCTTAGACCCAGTCGCGGCGGACGGCGACCACGGACAACAGCAGCAGGAATGTCCCGGTGCCGGCGAATACCGGGAGCACGGGCACATCAACGATCGGGGCCTCGATCGCAGCCTCCCTGCCGGACTCGCCAGAAATGTGTGTGAGCGCCACGGGCGTTGCCGATTCCGACCCGACATACTCGGCCGGTGGTTCCAACCCTGCAGCGTTCGCCTGGAGCGCCGAGAGTTGCAGGAGGGCGGTGAAGAGGACTGCGAGCAGCGCGACGACGACCGTCCTGGCCAGAGGAGACCTCCCATGTCGGGACACGGTGAAGCTGTTTGTGGGTTGGTCGATGTCGGAGGCGTTCAGGGATCGGTCTTTGCTCATATCATCTGCGTAACCGACGGAGCGGTCGGTTTGGTCGCGGGTTCTGTAAAAGAATCTTGGGGAAGTGTGGGTCCGGACTGCGACGAAGGCCCGCCCTGGCTCGCTTAGGGGCGATTGAGACCGAAACACCAATCCGGTTCCTATCCTCTTCGTGTGATCGAACCCATCGAATCGCTGCGCATCGTCGGTGGAGCAAACCTGGAGGGCGAGGTCGCCGTCCTTGGGGCCAAGAACGCGGCGTTGAAACATATGGTGGCGACCTTGCTTGCCCCCGGCGTCCACCACCTCAGCAATGTGCCTCGCAACCTCGACGTCGAGATCATGTGTGATGTGCTCCGCCACGTGGGAGCACGATGCGACAGGGACGGGACAGACCTCGAGGTGACGAGCCCCGAGGCACCCCTCGCCGAGGCCCCCCTCGACCTGGTGCGACAGATGCGCGCCTCCATCCTCATCCTCGGGACGCTCCTCGCCCGCACCGGCGAAGCGCGCATTGCGCTCCCCGGCGGTGACGACTTCGGGTCGCGCCCCATCGACCTCCACCTTTCCGGACTCGAGGCGATGGGAGTGCAGTTTGATCTCAGCCACGGCGTGCTAAAGGCATCCGCGCCCGACGGCCTCCATGGCGCCGATATCTACCTCGAGTTCCCCTCGGTCGGTGCCACCGAGAACATCGTGCTCGCCGCAGTTCTCGCCGACGGCACCACCAGCATCGGCAACGCGGCGAGGGAGCCTGAGCTGACCGACTTGGCCGATTACCTACGGGCGATGGGAGCCAAGATCGACGGAGCGGGGACATCAACCATTGAGGTGCACGGAGTGCAAGCGCTGCAACCGGCCGATCATCGGGTGGTACCGGACCGTCTTGAGGCGGGCACATACGCGGCAGCAGCCGCGATGACATCGGGTGAGGTCACCGTGCGTGACTGCGTCACCCAGCACCTTCGCATGGAGTTGACCAAACTGGAGTCGGCGGGGGCGACCGTCACCAGGGGCGAGGACTGGTTCACCGTCCGGGGGCCGGATCGGCCAGAGCCGGTCGACTTCGCCACCCTCCCTTTCCCCGGCTTCCACACCGACATGCACCCCCAAATGGTGTCGCTGCTGTCGGTCGCAGCAGGGACGTCGATCGCCACCGAGAACGTGTACTCCACCCGGTTCCGGTACATCGGTGAGCTCAACCGGATGGGTGCCGATATCCACACCGACGGGCAGCACATCATCGTCAAAGGGGTCGATGACCTCAGCGGGTGTGAGGTCGATGGGTGCGACATCCGGGCTGCCGCCGCGTTGGCGATAGCGGCTCTGCGCGCGGATGGCACCACCACCATCGTCGGAGCCCACCACGTCGACCGCGGCTACGACGGCTTCGTCGAGAAGCTGCAAACCCTCGGAGCCGACATTCGGCGTGTGTAGCGGGAGACCGGTGATGATCCGCCTGCTGGCATCTTTGATTCTCACGCTTGGCATTGTTCTCGGCGCCATGCCGGTGTTCGCTGCGGAGGACTCGGTGACGCTGATCCCTGCCGAAGGCACCGAGTTCGAGGTGAACGGGCGCAGCTACGCCGGCGCTCTCACCATCGCCGGATTCTCTGAGGGTCTCGCCCTCACCGAGGCGACAACGGTGGATCGCTATCTGACAGGGATCAAGGAGGTGCCATTCGGGTGGCCGCAGGATGCGCTGGCCGCCCAGGTCGTCGCCGCCCGCACCTACCTGGCCAACACGCTTCGCAACGGACGCTCGGCGCGGGGGGAGGAGTACGGCTTCGACATCTGTGCCTCCACTGCTTGCCAGGTGTATGCAGGGATCGGATACCTCGACGAGCCAAGCGGGGAGCGCTGGCTCGCAGCAGTCGAAGGCACCGGTGGCGAGATCCTCACCTACGACGGGCAGCCGATCCTTGCCGTGTACTCATCGAGCGCCGGGTCGCGCACGATGGCCGTTCAAGATGTCTGGGGCGGCGCGCCGCTGCCCTATCTCCAGCCCGTCGATTCACCAGAGGAGGGGGTGTCGCCCTATGCGTCGTGGGAGGTCCAAGTGCCCCCCCAGGCCTTCGTCGACATCCTCAGCTCCGATGGTCACGATGTCGGTGGCGAGCTGCTCGACCTCGTCCATGTCGTTCTCCCGGAGGGGGAGGGGCGAGCAAGGGTGCGGATCACGACTCGCGGGGGAGCCACCACCGTGCTGGCGAGCGAGATCAAGGGAGCGATGAACCGGCAGGGCCCAAACCTGTACCCGGATCTGCTCCCTGGCATACGTACCGATGGGAAGCGGCTACCGCAGTCGCTTCCCTCCTACAACTTCGCGGTCTCGTACACAGCGCGGAGCGACTTTCCCAGGGGATTGCTCGCCTACCTGCTGCCAGACGACGCAGCGCGGGTGGGCTCGGTCTCCTTCGTCGGAGAAGGCTGGGGCCACAATCTCGGGATGAGTCAGTATGGCGCACTCGCAATGGCGCAGGATGGAGCCGACTACCGGGAGATCCTTTCTCATTACTACGGAGGGTTGACCCCAGAGGACGCCGGGTCCCACCTACCAGACCGAGTGGTCGTTGGGCTCGGCTGGGAATTGAACAGCGTGACGGTGTCGGCGTCTGGACGGTTCGAACTGGTGGCAGATGGGCTATCGGTCGGGCCCATAGCTGGAGGAACCTGGTCGGTGTATCTCCATGACGGTGAGCTCGTCCTGGCGCCTTCGATCGGATATCTGGCGCCCACTGATCCGGGACGTACACCGATCGCGTTCTGAAGTCGTCGCAATAGCGGCGGCGACGCGTTTACCTTGTCCACATGACCACGGAGCCAGAAAACGTCATCGAGATTGCTTCGCCCACCGATAAGCCCGAAGTCGGCTTCGGCGGCGATATCGATCTTGAGGTGCTCGAGTCCACGCTGGAGTACATCCGGCCTGCTCTTCAGGCCGATGGCGGCGACCTCATCCTGCTCGGAGCCGAATCGGGCAAGGTCACCATCCAACTCGTTGGGGCCTGCGGCGGATGCCCGTTGTCGACGATGACCCTTACTGCGGGGATCGAACGGATTCTCCGTGACCGGGTACCAGGGGTCACCACCGTCGAAGCTATCTGAGCGAAGTCGCGAGTCGCGAGTCGCGAGTCGGAAGTCGCTTGTTGCGGGAGCCGTGCTGGTTGGTCTCGGGTCGCGACATCGGTCTGTCGTAAGGTCACTGGCGTGAGTCTTGTCGATGACGCCCGGAACGGTGACCGCCGCGCCCTCGGCCGTCTGGTCAGCGACGTCGAGGATGACACCACCATGGGTAGAGAGACCCTGGCCGAGGTGTACCAGGACGGAGGCGCTGCCTGGATCACCGGTATCACCGGGGCGCCTGGTGCGGGCAAGTCGACGTTGGTCGATCTGCTGATCGAGCACGCCCGTCTGAGCGGGCCGGTGGCCGTCGTCGCCATTGACCCCTCTAGCCCGTTCACCGGAGGAGCCATTCTGGGCGACCGGGTGCGGATGCAGCGCCACACCGACGACGACGGCGTCTATATCAGATCGATGGCTAACCGGGGCCAACTCGGGGGCATCGCGGCGGCGACGCCGCGGGTCGTCGCCCTGCTCGACGGTCTCGGATATTCCGAGATCCTCATCGAGACGGTCGGGGTGGGTCAGGCGGAGGTAGAGGTTGCCTCGTCGGCAGACACTGTCGTTGTGGTAGTGAACCCGGGTTGGGGAGACGCCATCCAGGCGGCCAAGGCCGGCCTGCTCGAGGTTGGAGACGTGTTCGTCGTCAACAAAGCCGACCGGCCGGGAACGGAACAGGCGGTCAAGGACCTGGTCGGCGCGCTGGAAATTGGCCAGGCACGTCCGTGGTT
>CAXMPL010000293.1:0-5577 GCA_964195125.1 uncultured Kiloniellales bacterium
CTCGACGCCAAGCTGATCCTGCAAGGCATGTCGAATCGCCTCGCCGCGCCGGCCGGTCACATCCAGATGAGCGCTCCGGCCCCGCCCGTAGGAGATGGGGAAGACCGATTCGGGAGCGATCAGCTGGAAGACGACAACCCCGACGGCCGGTCCTACCATCCATCCGATCCAGACATCGGTTGGATGGTCGACACCGAGGTACATCCGTGAGATGCCGAGCAGCGCGACCAGCACCGATGTTGTGATGAACCAGTAGGTGCGCCACCGACTCTTGGGTATGAGCGCCAAGCCGATCACAGCGAAGGTCACGGCAATAAGCGCCATCGGGCGGGACGGATGCGAGTACCCGACCCAATCTCCGATGATCTCCACGAGTGGCCGAGGCCGGCCAACCGCGAGTTGGAGCAGGCGGGTTACTCCGTCGACGATCACGAAGGCGACCAGAACGCCGACCAGTATCCGCCACTTACGGAACCCAACCAACACGGCGATAGCGATCCAGCGAATGGGACGGATGAAAAACGCGGAGCCGAGCGCATGCAGCACCAACATGATGTTGGTAAGGGTGTTGTTGCGGATGTCGACGAACCAGTTGAGGACCTGGTGGTCGAGCCTCCCCCACCAGTCCGCTGTCCGCGGAAATGCGAACAGCGAGATCCAAAGCACGAGGGTGGCTACGGCCACGACAAGCCAGACCCTTCCGCTGGTGCCGAGCCGCCGCGGCAGCGGAGGTTTCTGACCCGAGGGACGCCGTCGCCGCCCGGTGAACGTGATCCCGGCAATCCGGCGTTCACGGCGGCGTCCGACATCCTCCAACGCGGGATCGCGCGGGCTGGTCATACCGTACGCGGGCCCTCTGCCTGTTCTGAGCGAACAATGGCCGATGGCCGGGTTCCTGCTATTGCGCTACCTCCTGCCTCCGCGAAACAACCAATCTACGCATCACGCGCCCACGGTAGCGACGGGTGTGCAACGCTGACGCGTTGAACCGCCCAACTGGGTTCGGTCACGGTGGATTGTCTGTGCCTCAGGTCGAGCCCCGTTTCATCACTGTGACGTAAAGCCCCTCGAAGAGAGGCGAGGGGATGGTCCGGTGCCGTGGAGCTAGGGATTGCGCCGAAGCGTCGCGATGACGAAGCCACCGAGCGCCCCGATGAGGGAGAAAACGACTGCCTCGGTGATGGCTCCACCGGAGGGCAGGAGGCTGGGTCCCGTCATCTCGTCTGCCAGGGTCAGGATCAAGGTGGCGACGAGCGCCATCGCCAGTCCGACGACCGTGGCCAGAACCAAGTCCCGCGTCGAGGTCTGGTCCCGGGTGTCGTATGCGACCGCGACGGGGAGAGCGGCTGCCACCAGGATCGGGGCGAGATGAAACGTGGTGCCAGAGCGGACCAACGCCACCACTACCCACAGGACGGAAAGCCCGAGCGAGATGGAGACCGCACGGCGGAACTGGAATGACCGAATGTTTGTCAGCACGGTGTTTGACAACGCCGATCACTGCACGACGTGCCGCAAACCGTCGCATGTACGACAGATGAGACCCCCAGAGGGTAGAAACCTGCCAAGGCCGAATCCGCTGAGCGCCCGTGATCCAGCTTCCGCAAGATGAGATGCTGCCTCATATCCCAGTGCCCCGGTGCAGGTCGCCCATATTGCCGGTTCCCTTACGCCGCGAAGTGAATCGTGAGGCTTCGGCCGGCGTCGTTCAGCCCTACCGGAAAAGACGTTGGCCAGATACGGTTAGGACTGCGCCACCGCTCAGGAGAACCCGATGAAAGCGATCGTCTACGACAAGTACAGGTCGCCTGATGTCACAGAGATTCCAGATATCGACAAGCCGGAGGTCAAGGGTGATGAGGTGCTGGTATGAAACATCATCGCGTCGTCGTGTCGCGCCATGGCGGGCCGGACGTGTTGCAGGTGGTCGAAGAGGATATCCCCGAACCCGGGGCCGGCGAGGTCCGGGTGAAGGTCCTGGCCGCCGGGGTTTCTGCGTTTGATCTCATCTACCGACGCTGGGGTCGGCTCCCTGGGAGTCCGCGCCTACCGTTCACCCTTGGCGAGGATGTCGTCGGAGTGGTCGACAAGCTGGGGACGGGAGTGTCATCCCTCGAGCCGGGGCAGACGGTCGCCGGCGGGACGGGGTTTCTTGGCGTCGGTGGCGGCTACGCGGAGTTCATTTGCCTGCTCGACAGCGAGTTGGTGCCCGTTCCCTCGGGGGTGGACCCGGCCGAGGCCGTCTGTCTGGTGGTGAACTACCTCACCGCGCACCAGCACCTGCACCAGATTGGGAAGGTCCGCAGCGGCGAGCGCATCCTCGTTCACGGTGCGGCGGGAGGCGTGGGGACCGCGCTACTCCAGCTCGGCAAGCTGGCCGGGCTGGAGATGTACGGCACAGCGTCGAAGCACAACCACCAGCTCGTGTCCGCACTGGGAGCCACGCCGATCGATTACCGCACCGAGGACTTCGTGGAGCGCATCCGCAGCCTGACTGGCGATGGGGTGGACGTTGTGGTCGACCCAGTCGGCGGCGCACGGCACCTGTGGCGTTCATACCGAGCCCTGGGCAAGGGCGGCCGGCTGGTGTGGTTGGGCAACGCCGCGACGAACAAGCAGGGCCTGCGGGTCGGCCCGCTCAGGATCTTGGTGTGGGGGACACGAGGCCTCCTGATGGTGTTTCTGCTCAGGCTCATTCCCGACGGCAAGCAGGTGCCGACACCTCCAACTCTGGGCAAGTTCGCCAAGGCGCACAACGAGTGGTACCGCGAGACACTGACGGAGCTCCTCGACTCGCTTGCAGTGGGCAGGATCAAGCCGGTGGTGGCGGAGCGCATCCCTTTGGCCGAGGCGGCTCGTGCTCATGAGCTGCTCGAGCGCAGCGGACACGCCGGCAAGGTGGTTCTCGTACCAGCGCATAGCCGGGGTGGGGCGGCGACTGCAAGTTGAAGTGGGCCGACCGTCTCGGCCATCTCTGTGGAGCAGCACAACACCCATCTCGCGCGATAACACAAAATTCTCAATGTGCGCGAGAACGCCCCCGATTACCCTCATATCCTCACGTCCAGCGCGGTCGTTCCTACGATGGGTTGTGTGTCAGACGCCACCTGCTCGGAGTGCTACGGCCGGAAAGCCGAAGTCGACGGGCTCGTCCCCAACCAGGAATCGCCGACGTTCCCGCGCTGGTCGACCAAGTCAAGGAGGCTGGTCTGGACGTGTCGCTCACGCTCGACGATGTACCGACCGATCTTCCCGCCCGCGTGGACCTGTCCGCCTATCGCATCGTCCAGGAAGCGCTGACCAACGTGCTCAAAGATGCCGGGCCCGGTGCCCGGGTTGAGGTAACGCTCGGCACGGATCGCCATGGTCACGCCATTGAGGTGCTCGACGACGGGCACGGTGTCTCCACCCTGCCCGGATCGGGTCACGGGATCGTCGGTATGCGAGAGCGGGCGCCGCTGCTAGGTGGAAGCCTCGACGCAGGGCCGCGTCCAGGTGGCGGGGGCTTTCAGGTCGTTGCTCATCTGCCTATCGGAGAAGAGCAGGCGTGAGTATTCGTGTCGCCGTTGTCGACGATCAGGCATTAGTGCGTGGCGGATTTGCGATGGTGTTGGATCACCAGGACGACATCGAGGTGGTGGCCGAGGCCGGGACCGGTCTCGAGGCGGTCGAGGCGGCACGCGCCCATCGTCCCGATGTGATCCTCATGGATATCCGGATGCCGGAGATGGACGGCCTGGAGGCGACCTCCCGGATCGTCGAGGAAGCCGACTGGCCGGTACGAGTGTTGATCCTCACGACCTTCGACCCCGACGAGTACGTCTATCAGGCACTGCGGGCCGGCGCCAGCGGCTTCGTGCTCAAAGACATCCCACCCGAGGAGCTGGTCGCTGCCGTGCACACGGTGGCCGAGGGAGGATCACTGCTTGCTCCCTCTATTACCAGGCGCCTTATTGGTCAGTTCGCCGAGCGCCTTGCCGTCGATACCGCGGTATCGGGTCGCTTGGAACGGCTCACCGACCGGGAGCGCGAGGTATTGGCCGCGATCGCGCGTGGATCCAGCAACGCCGAGATCTCTGAGGAGCTCTTTATCGGAGCCACCACGGTGAAATCGCACGTGTCGAGCATTCTCACCAAACTGGGTTTGCGCGACCGCGCCCAAGCTGTGGTCTTCGCCTATGAGAGCGGGCTCGTCGAGGCCGGCGACCACGACATCGGTCACTGAAAGCCTGTCATCGGTCCCGGTCGGTGCTACCCAGAGCCACGGAGTCACTGTGAATGTGGCGTGTACCGACGTAGGCGGCGACTGAGGGCGACGGCGAACAACGATCGCCCAGATCACGTCGGTGAGAATCCATGCCACGGCGATCCGCTTCGGATTCAAAGTGGACCTCTTTGCCATCTGACGGTAATGGAGAGCCAATTCGGCTGATGATGCCCGCACCGATCACCCGGTCTGGGCGAGATCGCCCACTGCGTCCAACCGCTCAGTAAGGCACTTAGGCGTGCGTTACGAGGCGCTACACAGAGGGATGCGAATGCGAACGCAGTTCAAATAGCGCCCACAATGTCGACTCTGACAGGTCGGCCGTGTGTCCTCCTCGAGGAGCCCACGTCATGTCTCGGCTGCGTACACCGAACGCTTCCTATCGGGTGATCGCCACGACCGAGGGGAACCAAACGGAGAGACCCGGGTTCCGAGACTGACCACATCCTGACCACGGATTCCCGTAAACAGGCCGGGACGAGCCGGGACGAACCGACGAAACGGTTCCACGAAACCCCAAGCAGGGGCTACAGAAGGGGAGGATCCGGGACAGGTCGGGATCTGCTGAGCCTGACTGGCAGTCAAGGGGTCAGGGGTTCGAATCCCCTCAGCTCCACCACCCGAAAGCCCTTATCCTTTAAGGGGTTTCGCTGGTTTCAGGGCGTAGTTCGACGACGTTGTTTTGCGGTTTGTTCCGCGTTTGTTCCGCGCGATGCGCCACCAACGAATCGTTGAGGCGTTCCGCAGCTGCCTCATCGAGGCCGTCAAAGAGGTGGCCATACCGGTCAAGGGTGATCTTGATCGAGGAGTGCCCGAGGCGGGTCTGGATGACCTTGGAGTGCTCCCCCTGGGCTATGAGGGCTGCGACATGGCTATGGCGCAGGTCATGGAATCGCATCGGTTCGCCCACCGAGGCCCGCACTGCTGGTAAGAACACTCGGCTTCGGAAGTTGTTTCTTCGTAGCGGCGCGCCGCTCGGAGAGGTGAAGACGTAGCCGTCAACCGGCGGGTGTGCGGTCAGGTGCTCGGCGAGAGTTTCGCCGAGCTGGCGGGGGAGTGCGATCTGGCGTCGAGACGCCGCCGTCTTTGGTGCCCGGATGCTGATCTCGCCGTTGACCTCGGAGAGCTGCTGGGCAACGGTGAGAGTTCCCCGCAGAAGATCTAGCCGGGACACGTGCAGCCCTGCCAGCTCGCCGAATCTTGCCCCGGTGTAGGCCGCGGTACCCACGAGCGCCGCATAGTGAGGATCGACTGCATCGATCAAGGCAGAGATCTCGTCCTGATCCAGGAACCGCATCTCGGTCTGATCC
>CAXMPL010000294.1:0-3668 GCA_964195125.1 uncultured Kiloniellales bacterium
GGGGAGGATGGCGTTGTTGGCGTACACGATGTTGGCGATGTACATGAACGGCATCTGTCGTTCCTCGTCGCCTGCGACGCCTGCCACGCCTCCGGAGAGCACGATCTCGTCCTGGTCGGCTCCGAGGGCGAATGCAGCGACCTCGACGATCTCGGCGCGCAGTTTCTCGGTGGCTCCGATCACTGCGTTGATTCCGGTGACGGCGAATTGGCTGGCGTAGGTACCCGAAAAGCCGATGTATGCGCTGTGCGCCTTGTTGAAGCCGGCCGAGACGCGTACGTCCTCCGGGCTCCCGCCGAGGATGTCCGCAGCCACCTGGGCGGCGGTTGTCTCGTGGCCTTGTCCCTGGGGTGTCGTGCCCAGGGTGAGCGCCACCTCCCCGTACAGGTCCAGCTTCGCCGTGCACGCCTCGCCGTTCCCCGAAAACGGCAACTCTGGATTCAGAATCTGCGATTGGCCGAAGTTGTTGGTACCGGAGTCGATGGTGGTGCCGATCCCGATGCCGATGCGCTTGCCGGTGCCGACGGCGGCGTCCCTCATCGCCTTGGCGCCTTCGTAATCGACCAGGTCGAGCACCTTGTCGAGTGCCAGCGGAAGGTTCCCAGAGTCGTATACGCAACCGTTTGGTGTCTCGTACGGATAGTCCTCTGGCTGTATGTAGTTTTTCTTGCGGAGTTCGACAGGGTCGAAGCCCAGCTCGTTGGCGACGATGTCGATGATGCGCTCGGTCAGCCACATGTGCTGCATCCGCGAGTATCCGCGGTTGGGCACCGCGGGGCACTTGTTGGTCAGCGTCTCCTTGTAGTCGACGTGGATGTGCCTCCACTTGTAGTTGCCTGGGGTGACCTGTGACCATATGACCGCGCCGAGCGGCTCGTAATGGAGGTACGCACCGGCGTCGTCGAAGGCCTTCACCTTGAAGCCCAGCATGGTGCCATCTGCCATCACCGGCACCTCGATGTCGAGGAACGTGCGCTCGTTGCCATGGCCGCCTGACTGGTGGTGCTCGGTGCGATACTCGGTCCACTTCACCGGACGCTGCGCCTTGCGCGAGAGCAGGGCGAGAACGCCGATGTGGGTGTACGAGTTGATCTTGATCCCGAAGCCACCGCCGATGTCCTGGGAAGCGAAGTCGAATTGGTCGACACCGACCCCCATCGACGGTGCGATGACGAGCGCCCCGAACAGCGGGAACTGGTTATTGGAGACGACGCGAATCATGTCCGTGCCAGGGTCCCAGTTCACCAGCATCGCGTTGCACTCGATCGGCGTCGACGAATAGCGGTGGAAGTGGAGCTTGTCGATCTTCACGATGTGATCGGCCTCCTCCAACGCCCAATCGATGTCGCCGTAGTCGTAGACCCCTTCCCAGGCGATGTTGTCGCCAAGCGGCTCGTGGAGCACGTAGGAATCGGGATCGGCGGCGGCAACGGAGTCGACGTTCACCGGCAGCGGCTCGTACTCCACCTCGACCGCGTCCGCGGCGTCGACGGCGAGCTCTCGGGTCTCTGCGAGCACCACGACGACGGCCTCGCCCTGATAGCGAACGATGTCAACCCCGAGGAGGTACTCCTCTAAGGCCTTCCCGTCCGGCTTCGGGGCGAACTGGAAGAGCGGCTCGGTCATCGCCTTGACCTCATCACCGGTGAGCGTGGCGATGACACCCGGCATTGCCTCGGCTTTGGACACGTCGACGCTGATGATCTTGGCGTGGGCATGCGGGGAGCGGACATAGTGGGCGAAGCCCATGCGGTACATACCCTCGTCGTCCACAAACGCACCCTGGGCCTTGAGGAGTCGCTCGTCCTCCTTGCGCGGCAGGCTCTGGCCCGTCCATTTGACCGTCGTGGTGGCTTCCTTGGTCGGGGCGGTCATTCGGCCACCTCCATTCCACTTGTGACTTGAACGGCCTTCACGATGTTGACGTAGCCCGTGCAGCGGCACAGGTTGCCGGCTAGCCCCTCACGGATCTCCTGTTCCGTCGGTGTCGGGTTGCGCTCCAGCAGAAACGATGCGCTCATCAGCATCCCGGACGTGCAGTAGCCGCATTGCAGGCCGTGCTCTTGGCGGAAGGACTCCTGGAGGGGGTTCAGCTCGCCAGATTCGCCCGCCATCGCCTCGACGGTCTCGATCTCGGCGTCGTCGGCTTGTGTGGCCAGCATCATGCAGCTCTTGATCGTCTTGCCGTTGTACACGATGGTGCATGCTCCGCAGTGACCGGTATCGCAGCCGATCTTCGGTCCGCGCAGCCCCAGATCGTCACGGAGGAAGTGGACAAGCAGCTGTCGGGCGGCGACGTCTGCATTGACGGATTCGCCGTTCAAC
The DNA here is from genome assembly GCA_964195125.1 of uncultured Kiloniellales bacterium. GTDB lineage: Bacteria > Actinomycetota > Acidimicrobiia > Spongiisociales > UBA5794 > JACZST01. Next base: position 2,326 of record CAXMPL010000294.1, read on the forward strand.
GTGAAGGTGATGTCCTGCTGATATCCCATTGCGCTACCCATGCTGACCTCCCAGGGCCTCCATCACGGCTCGTTTGGCCACCACAGAGGCCATAGCCTGGCGGTATTCGCTGCTTGCGTCGGGATCGCTCAGAGGGTCGATGCCCTCCCCAGCCCCACTCGTAGCTTCTGCCACGGAGTCGAGCGTGGTTGCGGCACCGGTCAGGGCCTCCTCGACGGCCTCCCGCCTCGCCGGAACCGCCAGGCAGCCGAGCACCACGCGAGCCTCCGTGATCGTGCCGTTGCCGGCGGCCACGATCGCAACTGCTCTGGCTGCGGCCTCGCCGATCTCGACCTCCTGGTATCCGATCTCCCTCCCGTTGAGGGCGGCAAGGGTGACGCTGGTGAGGACCTCCGCCTGCTCGAGTGCGTTGCTGAAATACCCAGTGAAGAATTCGGCGGCGTCGATCTCGCGATCGCCGTCCGGGCCGGTCGCATGCATGGTGGCATCCAGCGCCACGGCGAGGGGCGGGAAGTTGTTGATCGGGTCGTTGTGGCAGAGGTTGCCACCGAAGGTGCCCCGGTTGCGAACCTGAGGATCCACCGTGTGCTCGGCGATACCGGCAACGGCTGGCATCGCCGCCATCAGCTCGGGCGAGAGGGCCATCTCGTCGTAGGTCACTCCGGCGCCGATCCGCACCGATCCGTCATCCAGTGCGGTGATGGAACGGATTTCCTCGAGCCTGCTCACGTCGACGAGCAGGTCAACGGTGGCAGCTCGCAGCTTGAGAATGCTGATCAGGCTCTGGCCGCCGGCCAGCACGCGTCCGCCAGGATTGTCCACGAGGGCCGCAACCGCTTCGGCTACCGAGTCCGGTCGGTAGTAGTCGACGGCAGCTAGCAGCATTTCGATCGTCCTCCGCCCCGATTGTGCACGGAAACTCCTTCACGGTACGGTCTGTTTGTCGCCCGGTCGGGCGCTGATCGTCTACCTTACGCTATGCGCATAGTGCCGTGTCGGGGCTCACCGGCGGCAAGACGAGGCGATACGGTTTACAGTTACCGCCGGTTCGACGACCGACGCAGACGACACCCGCGTTTCGGCCAACGCCGAGGCGCAAGGGCTTTGAGGAGAAAAAAATGAGAACAAAGATCTGGTGGCTTGCCGTGTTCGCAGCGTTCGCCCTGGTAGCGGCCGCATGTGGCAGCTCTGAAGACACCACAACAACGACGACGGCCGCCGCGGCGGCGACCACCACCACCACCGTGCCTGAGACCACGACCACGACAGCACCGGCGCCACCAGAGCCGATCATTATCGGAGCCGCCGTCGACCTGACCGGAAACATGTCGTTCTTCGACGGT
>CAXMPL010000295.1:0-4173 GCA_964195125.1 uncultured Kiloniellales bacterium
GTGACTCATGACAACAACGACCGACCATCACGATCCGATGACGACGCCCGAGGTCGGTGGGATCGGCCACAGCGTCAAACGACACGAGGATGACCGGTTCATCCAGGGTGCCGGCAATTATGTAGACGACATCGTTCTTCCCGGGATGCTGTACATGACGTTGGTGCGCAGCCCGTGGGCGCACGCCACGATCAACGGCATCGACGCTTCCGCCGCCGAAGCCATCGACGGCGTCGTCGCCGTGGTGACGGGGGAGCTGCTTGCCGAGTACAACCTGGCGTGGATGCCGACGATGTCCGGTGACACCCAAGCGGTGTTGGCCACGGACAAGGTCCGGTTCCAGGGCCAGGAGGTGGCCGCGGTCATCTCCACCGACCCGTATGTCGGCCGTGACGGCGCGGATGCCGTTGTCGTCGACTACGACCCGCTGCCGCCCGTCACCACCCCGATGCAGGGCCTCGAATCGGATGCGCCGATCATTAGGACCGATCTCGAGGACAAGGGCGACAACGTAGCCTACGAGTGGGAATCCGGCGACTCAGCCGCCGTTGAGGAGGCGTTTGCCAAGGCCGATCGAGTGGTCACTTTGGAGACCCATTATCCGCGGTCGCATCCGGCGCCGTTGGAGACGTGTGGCATCGTGGCCGACGTCAGCCCGGTGACCGGACAGGCAACGCTGTATATGACGTCGCAAGCACCGCATGCCCATCGCACGGTGTTTGCCCTGGTCGCCGGGCTGCCGGAGCAGAACATCCGGATCATCTCGCCGGACCTCGGTGGCGGGTTCGGCAACAAGGTGCCGGTGTACCCGGGCTATGTCGTGGCGACCGCGGCGTCGCTGGTCATCGGCAAGCCGGTGAAGTGGGTCGAGACCCGCTACGAGAATCTGATCTCGACCGGGTTCGGTCGCGACTACCACATGAAGGGCGAGCTTGCGGTCACCAACAAGGGCAAGATCCTCGGCCTCAAGGTGGACCTGCTGTCGGACCAGGGGGCGTTCTACTCGGACGCCCAGCCGTCGAAGTTCCCTGCCGGCCTGTTCGGCATCGTCACCGGGTCCTACGAGTATCCGGCGGCGCAGGTCACCGCCAAGGGGATCTACACCAACAAGGCGCCGGGTGGGATTGCTTACCGGTGCTCGTTCCGGGTGACCGAGGCGTCATATCTGATCGAGCGGCTGGTGCAGAACGCGGCGTACGAGTTGGAGATGGATCCGGCCGAGTTTCGTTCCAAGAACTTCATCCAGGCGGATAACTTCCCTTACGAGTCGCCGACCGGATTCGTCTACGACTCCGGCGACTACGAGACCGCGATGCGCAAGGCGATGGACATGGTCGGGTATGACGACCTGCGCGCCGAACAGGCCAAGGCTCGCGAGGAGGGACGGCTCATCGGCATCGGGATGGCATCGTTCACCGAGGTGGTCGGCGCAGGCAACTCGCAGGACTACGACATCCTCGGTTTGAAGATGTTCGACTCCGCCGAGCTGCGCATCCATCCCACCGGCAAGGCGATCCTCAAACTCGGCGTCAAGGCGCAGGGGCAAGGGCATGAGACCACGTTTGCCCAGATCGTGGCCGAAGAGCTTGGGATTCCGTCGAGCGACGTCAAGGTCGTGGAGGGTGACACGGACAACACGCCGTACGGGCTTGGCACCTACGCGTCGCGGTCAACCCCGGTCGCCGGTGCCGCCACTTCGATGGTGTCGCGCAAGGTGCGCGACAAGGCCAGGGACATTGCAGCGCACCTGCTGGAGGCGTCGGCCGATGACCTGGAGTGGGAGAATGGCAAGTTCTCGGTCAAGGGCTCGCCGGACTCGTCGGTGTCGATCCAGGACATCGCCTTTGCCGCCTACACCAACCATCCCCAGGGGATGGAGGGAGGGCTCGAAGGGGTCCACTACTACGACCCGCCGAACATGACCTACCCGTTCGGCACCTACATCGTTGCCGTCGAGGTCGATCCAGGGACAGGGCAATGGAAAGTCAACCGTATGGTTGCGGTTGACGACTGTGGGGTGCGCATCAACCCCATGATCGTCGACGGGCAGATCCAGGGCGGCCTCACCGAAGGCTTCGCCATGGCCAACATGCAGTGGATCACGTTTGACGATGACGGCAACTGCCTCAACGCACACTTCGACAACTACATGATCCCGACGGCCTGGGAAACCCCAAGGTTCGAGCTTGGTGAGACGATTACTCCGTCGCCGCACCATCCGATCGGGGCCAAGGGCGTCGGGGAGTCGGCCACGGTGGGGTCACCGGCGGCTTATGTCAACGCCATCATCGATGCGTTGCAGCACCGGGGCGTCACCAACATCGATATGCCTGTGCTACCGGACCGCGTGTGGCAAGCTCTCCAGGAAACCTCGGGGTGATTCAATGAACCGCAGGCTCCTCGAGCTTGCAACAGACCTGCACCGTCGCCACCGCCCCTACGTGGTGGCGACGGTCGTTTGGTCGCGTGGCCCGTCTTCTGGCAAGCAGGGGGGAACCGCCCTCATCGAGCCGGACGGCACCGTCCATGGCTGGATCGGGGGAGCGTGCGCCAGGCCGGTGGTGGTGAGGGAGGCGAGACGTGTGCTCAAGGACGGCGCGCCGCTCCTCATGTACCTTGGGCCGGCAGAGGAGCTCGACGGGCACGACCGCGACGGGATAGTCACCGTACCGATAGCCTGTGCATCTGAGGGAGCGATGGAGGTGTTCATGGAACCGATGCTGCCGCAACCCCACGTAGTCGTCGTCGGCCGATCACCCGCAGTCGGTGTGCTGGCAGGCCTGCTCACGGTGATGGATTGGCGAGCCACGGTCGTTGACGATGAGTCGGGCAATGCCGACCTGCCAGACGGAGTTGAACTGGTGGAATCGGTTGAGAACATGGCGCACATCGGTATCGACGAAACCACGGCAATCGTCATCGCCACCCAGGGCCACTACGACGAACCGGCGCTCGAGGCCGCCCTCGCCACCTCCGCCGGTTACATCGGGCTTGTCGCCTCTGCCGCGCGCGGTGAAACCGTGCTCGGCTACCTCCGAGATCGAGGGTATGACGAGGACTCTCTGCGCCGAATCCATACCCCAGCGGGTGTCGACCTTGGCCCGGTCCAGCATTCAGAAATCGCTGTTGGAGTGCTCGCCGAATTGGTCGCAGTGCGGACTTCTGGTGGGTTGTCGGGCGTCGCCGAGGTGGAATCGGCATCGGTTGCAGAGACTGCGATCGATCCCGTGTGCGGGATGACCGTTACCATCTCCGAAGCCCGCTTCATCACCGACCGTGAAGGGGAGACCTACTATTTCTGTGCCCCAGGCTGTCAGCACTCCTTCGAGGCCGAGCCGGCACGCTTCGTTTCCGTCGATCAGAGGTAATCGGTGAAGATCACGGAAGTCCTCGAGGTCGACCGCGATCCCGCACAGGTTTGGGAGCTGTTCTGCAACGTGCATGAGCTTTCGTTGTGCCTGCCGGGCGCTGAGCTGACAGAAGACAAGGGCGATGGGACCTACGCGGGCAACGTCGCGGCAAAGCTGGGTCCGATGAGTAGCAACTTCGTCGGTGAGTGCACCATTGTCTCGGACAACGAGACCATGACTGGGAGTGTCAAGGGCAAGGGCATGGACAAGTCGGGCGGCAGCGTCGGCCTGGTGCAAGTCGACTACGCCGTCGTAGGCAACGGGGGCGGCACCCGCGTCACCATCGACGCCGATGTGACCCTGTCAGGAGCCGTTGCCCAGTTCGGCCGAACCGCCATCATCCAGGAGATGTCGACACGGCTGATTGCCGAGTTCGCCGAGTGCCTCGAAGCCAAGCTGGCCGCCGAGTCGGCTGAGCAGGCTCACGAAATCCATGCCGCGGAGGTGAAGGGCGTCTCGCTGTTCTTCTCATCGCTGTGGGCGACGATCAAGGGATATTTCAAGCGCGGCTCCGACGATTAGCGCTTAGCGCCGTATTACGTATCACGTATTACGTAGTCCCTTCCTCCGTCTGTGATGCGTTCGGGCGCGCGCCTTGCCTCCATGATCACGGCTACATTGCCTCCCGTACCAGCGAGAGGAGCACCCGTGTCCGGGCCATTGCAGGTTTACCTCTACATTCATGACGCCATCCTTCGCGAGGTCGCCGACCTCGAGGTTGTCGCCCGCGAGCTGAACGGTGAGGACGCGACGGAAGTAACCG
>CAXMPL010000296.1:0-2969 GCA_964195125.1 uncultured Kiloniellales bacterium
TTTCGAATTGGTCGCCGGTGTGGCTGTGCTCGGAAACGACGGACGCCCGCCTCGCCACCGGAAGGTACCTGAAGCGCGTGCTGTGTCCCCGAACGTCCCACCGCATAGCTCGACGTCCGCGCTGATCGAGGACACTTCCAGGTCGACTTCGAACAAGTCAGCGAAGCCAGCATCCCATCGATGGTCAAACCTCTTCGGGAAGAGTTCCGCGAGTAGAACGTCTGACATGATTCGACGGCCGCACGCCGATGTGCCGATATAGGGCACTTGGCGAAGCGGGCGCTACTGCGCCCGACCCGGTGATCGGTGCGTGTCGGGAGAGCTCAGTTGGCCGCTTAGCCGATCGACGAGTAGTTTCCGTTGAAGTCGGCGTACGGATCGCGTGCGTCATATGAGACCGAGCATTGGAGGGTGTTCCCGCCGTCGTTGGTGGTGAGCGGCGTCGAGTCCGGGTCGTAGAGCATGAATGTGACGGTCTGCTCCTTGGTTTGCCCATTGACGGTTTGGTCACCCGTCAGTTCGTTGCCTCCGCCTTGGATGGAGTAGTGCGGGTCGAACAGCTCAACGGTGAGGGTCGAACCGACCGACGCCGCGTCGACCTCGACCCCGTACACGTACCCGCCCTCAGCATTCTGGCTCCCCGGGTTGAGCGACTGGCGGCGCTCGGCGTTCAAGGTGCATCCCTGCTGCAGGGTCTTGGCGATGCACTGAGATGAGTAGCGATCCCCGTAGCCCTTAGCCGTGTAGTAGCCGTGGATGTTCCCCCAGAAATTGGGCCAGAGACCCGAGGCGGGGTCGTTGCCGAAGTAGGAGTCCGGGCTTCCCATCGGCAGCGGCGCAACGTACTCGGCCACCGCGGTGCGGGCGACGGTGAGGGTGTCGATCCCGAAGATCTTGATGAAGAAGGTGTCGATTTCGTGGCTGACGGTGGCTCGCAACTGGGTGTTGTTCTCCACCGCGGTGGGATCATCTTCGAAGTCGAGCACAGTGACGGTGGTCCCGGGCAACCCGTTGTCGTACCCATTCGAAAATGCGGCAGAGAGCGCCTCGGTGTGTGCTTCGGTGCGCTGGCTGGGTTCGTAGATGACGCCGGCCAGAGCAGCGGCGTCGGCGCCATGTTGGATCTCGAGGCTGTTCCAGTACGCCCACCCCAGGTCGACGGCGAACCCAACCACACCCAGGAGCACGACGACGATGAAAGCCATGATGACGAGGATTGTTCCCCGCTCTTCGCCGAGAACTGCGACCGAGCGCAGCCGCCGATCGCGACCGCCGTTCGAATCCGGCGTACCGAACGCATAGCTGCCGCCAGTTGCGCGCTTGTCAGGAGGATTGATCGACATCGAACGATCCCATCGTGGTTGTGGTTAGATGACCATCCTATATCGGCGACCACATAGAGTACATGACTACTACTCTGTGTAGTCAGATGAAGCGACCGCCGTAGTCACCTGATTTGAAGGATGGGCAATGGCGGGCTGCGATCCGTGCCAGCGGTGATCCGGCCCACGGGTCACGATGTCCCCTCTGTGACATCGAGTCGGGTGACCAGGACGTTGTCGAGCGCGGTGAGTTCCGTTTCGTCTTCCGGTGTGCGCATCGTCGCCACCACGTTCCAGGCGTTGTCGTGGAAGAGCTTTGCGGTCGCCCTACCGATGCCGGTCGAGCTGCCGGTGATGAGAATTGTCTGTGCCATTTGCGTTGTTCCTTTCTCAGGAGGCGAGCCCTATGGAGTGTGCTACGCGATCTCGAGGCCGCGTCGAAATCGAGCGACTCGCCTGTCGCTCGTAAGGCGATGCATCGATATTGGCGGGGGTGGTGGTCTGATGGAGCGTGTTCAAATCACGAACCGGCGCCAATCCTGTTCGAATTCCTCCTTGAGACGGATGGCCCCCTCAGACGCTTCCCCCAGACCGATGCGGGGACCATCCGATCCAAGGAAGGTGCCGCCGACTAGGGCTGCTTCAGAGTCCGAGAAAGTCAGAAAGCATTCGCCTTGCCCGTCATATGCCGGTGGAGGTTCTTGGTCGTTTATTCGGGATGCGATCAGGCGTCCCACGGTATCGGCCTGCCCTGAAGCAAACACCCCGGCCTTTGGGATTGCCTTCCCTTCGCCGATCGGGATGACATTCACATCACCGATAGCGAATACGCCGGGCACGCTCGTCTCAAGCGTGTCTGGATCGACGGGCACCCAAGACCCGCCTTCGGTCAGACCTGATTCAACTATGACGTGCGGGCATCGGTGCACCGGCACTGTGACGATTAGGTCGGCTTCCAAGGACGAGCCGTCCGAGAAGGATGCCTCCCGGCCGCTCACCTCAACGACGCCAGAGGCGGTGTGCAGTTCTATGTTCCGCTCCTCGAGAGCGGCCCGGACTCGCGCCACCGCGTCCGGCCCGGCAACGCCCATCGGTGCCGGTTCCGGTATGAAGATCTTCAGGTCGAAGTCGTCTCGGACTCCACGTCGACCCAGCAACCAGTGGAGGAGCATACCCATCTCAAAGGGAGCAGGCGGGCACTTGTAGGGCGGCCTGGCGGCCGCGATAACAATTGTTCCACCGCGGAGGCCGGCGATCTCATCACGAAGCCGGACGGCCTCCTCGAACGAATAAAACGAGTAGGCCGAATCCGACCCTGGAACCGCGCTCCAGTCATAACTGGCGCCGAGCGCCACCACCAGATGGTCGAAGGGAACCACGCCGGTATCGGTAGTGACCTCGCGCGATTCGAGGTCAAGGCTGGTGACTTCTGCAAGCCGGAAATCGACTCCTCGTTCGGCCAACCTGCTGATGGAACGCGTCGTTGTCGCCGGATCGCGCTCACCCACTACAAGCATCGGGTTCATCCCACAGAGGTGCATCGTCTCGCGGCGGTCGATAAGTGTCACTCGATGGGATGATTCGAGGCTTTCTCGAGCAACCAAGGCGGCCCGCGCTCCACCAAAACCGCCGCCCAGGATCACCACG
>CAXMPL010000297.1:0-3866 GCA_964195125.1 uncultured Kiloniellales bacterium
CATCGCCACGATGTGCGAAATGGCGAGGTAGCGGTCAATGTCTCCGTCGAGGAGGACTACGTGATCGATCCCGACCGCGTCCACTACCCCGTGATAGACGTGCCCGTCACTCGTCGACAGCACGACGCGTTCCTCGCGGTCCTCGGATTCGAGCAGCCGGTCGCGAAGCGTCATCCGGCGTCTCGCTGCCGAGCGGGCGGCGTGCTGTTCGGCGTCGAGTGTCTCTTCGAGTCGGATTCGCATCGATCGACCGATGCGTTGCAGGTCGGGGTGCGCGAACGGATCCACCGATGACTTGCCTTCCCTTCCCCCAATGTCGGGGTGACTGCCGAGCCCTCGGCCGCCCGATGCACACTCAACTCGCGGTTCGCCGACGCTACAAGGGTGGTTTTTCCGTTTGTTTCGCGCCTCACGGACGGAAGTCGCGCTTTAACCGGTAAGGAACGCGGCGCGTGTGCCCTGCGACACGCTGGGTGTCTTCTCGCCGGGAAAAAGCCGGCATCGGCCTACCGGTCGAACCCGGGCTCCTCGGGTTCGTCGACGTCGTCGAGCACGATGTCGAAGCGGTGCGAACACTCCTCGCACACGTAGGCGACCACATCACCCGGCTGTGGCGGATCGTCCGGCGGGAATCGGGTGAGCAGGTGCGCCTTGCCCCCACACTCCACACAAACGATGGAGTCGGCGACCGGCTGTTGCTGCATACAACCCTCCTCGCGCCGCCCGATCATCGCACCAGATGACGGTGCCGCCTAGTGCGGTTCGACCCGCTGGTACCCTTACGGTCGCCATTGACGCCCCGCGGGAGAGCGGTTCGGTCCGCGCCGAAGGAGCAACCACCCGGGAATCTCGCAGGCACCAGGACCGCGGGGACGAGGCAATTCTGGAGAGCAGGGTTCGCACCCTCACCGAAGGGGAAAGCCGCTACGGCGGTGAATCTCTCAGGTCATCGCGACAGACGGGTCCGACCGTGACGCGATATGGGAGCTACCCACCATGACCGAGCCCACCACCGAGGACCGCAGCCGCAGCGGCGAGTTCGCCCACCGCCACCTCGGACCCTCCTCATCGGACCTTTCCGACATGCTCGAAGTCGTCGGGGTGGCTTCCATTGATGACCTGATCAATCGGGCCGTGCCAGAGGTCATCCGCATCGAGCAGGACCACGAGCTGCCAGGCCCGCTCACCGAGACCGAGGCGCTTGACCACCTGCGCCGGCTCGCCGACCAGAACCAGGTGTTCACCTCGCTGATCGGGATGGGCTATCACGGCACCATCCTGCCGGCGGTGATCCGCCGCAATCTGCTGGAGAACCCCGGCTGGTACACCGCCTACACGCCCTACCAGCCCGAGATCTCCCAGGGTCGGCTCGAGGCATTGCTCAACTTCCAGACGATGGTGTCGGACCTCACCGGCATGGACATCGCCAACGCCTCGCTGCTCGACGAGGGAACCGCCGCCGCCGAGGCGATGGCGATGCTGAAGCGGATCAACAGCCATTCGGGCGGTGGTGGTGGGGAAGCTGGCGGTGGTGGTGGGGAGGCTGGCGGTGGTGGTGGGGAGGCTGGCATGGTGTTCGTCGTCGATGCGGCGACCCACCCACAGACGATCGACGTGGTGACAACCCGTGCCAGGCCGCTCAGGATCGAGGTGGTCGTCGCCGACCCCAACGACGACCTACCGGAGGGGACTTTCGGCATGCTGTTGCAGTACCCGGGAACGACTGGGGCGGTTGGCGACCGCACCAAGCTGATCGCCCGAATCCACGACACCGGGGCGCTGGTCGCCGTCGCCACCGACCTACTCGCCCTCACCCTGCTCACCCCACCCGGTGAGATGGGCGCGGACGTCGTCGTCGGCTCGTCGCAGCGATTCGGGGTGCCGATGATGTACGGCGGCCCCCACGCCGCCTTCATATCCACCCGCGATGAGCACACGCGGCAGCTGCCAGGGCGGATGGTGGGTGTCTCCAAAGACGTCGAAGGCCGGATGGCGCTGCGGCTCGCCCTGCAGACCAGGGAGCAGCATATCCGTAGGGAAAAGGCGACGTCCAACATCTGCACCGCCCAGGTGTTGCTGGCCAACATCGCCGGCATGTACGCCGTGTACCACGGGCCGGAAGGCCTCACCGAGATCGCGATGCGTGTGCACCGGCTCACCTCGGCGCTGGCCGCAGCCCTGGTCAAGGGTGGGCTCATCGTCGGCAACAACACCTGGTTCGACACCCTGGCCGTCAAGGTGCCGGCCCCGGCTGCCGTCGTCGCGGCCGCCGCCGAGCGGCGCATCAACCTCCGCCGCATCGACGCCACCACCGTCGGGGTCTCTATCGACGAGACGGTGACGCCGGAAACGGTGGAGGCGCTGTTCGCTGTGTTCGGCGTCTCCGGCGAGGTCGTGAGCGACGCCCCCAGCGGGATCCCCGCCGAACTTGCTCGCCGGTCCGAGTTCATGACCCACCCGGTGTTCCACTCATATCGCTCGGAGACCGAAATGATGCGCTACCTGCGCCGGCTCCAGGACGCCGACATTGCTCTCGACCGGTCCATGATCCCGCTCGGATCGTGCACGATGAAGCTCAACGCCGCCGCCGAGCTGATCCCGGTGACATGGCCGGAGTTCTCTGATCTCCACCCGTTCGTCCCGCTCGATCAGGCACAGGGCTATCTCCAGGTCATCTCCGATCTCGAAACTTGGCTGGCCGACATCACCGGCTACGACGCGGTATCGCTGCAGCCGAACTCCGGAGCCCAGGGCGAGTTCGCCGGGCTGCTGGCGATCGGGGGCTACCAGGCATCCCGTGGCGAGGGGCAGCGCGATGTGTGCCTGATTCCGGCGTCGGCGCACGGAACCAACCCGGCGTCGGCGACGATGGCCGGGATGCGGGTGGTCGTGGTCAAGACCGATGAAGACGGCAACATCGACGTCGAGGATCTGCGCAACAAGGCCACCGAGCACGCCGCTGAGCTGGCGGCGATCATGGTCACCTACCCGTCGACTCACGGGGTTTTCGAGGCGACCATCGTCGAGGTGTGCGACATCGTTCACGACGCCGGTGGTCAGGTATACCTGGACGGGGCCAACCTCAACGCCATGGTGGGGATCGCAGAGCCTGGCAGCTTCGGCAGCGACGTATCCCACCTCAACCTGCACAAGACCTTCGCCATCCCGCACGGCGGTGGCGGGCCGGGTGTCGGGCCCATCGGGGTGCGGGAGCACCTCGCCGAGTTCCTGCCCAGCCACCCGCTGTACCCGAGCCTGCCGGGTGAAGGTGACGGCATCGGCGCCATCGCCGCCGCTCCATGGGGGTCCGCCGGGGTCCTGTCCATCTCCTGGGCGTACATCGCCATGATGGGCGAGACCGGGCTGCGCATGGCCACCGAGATCGCCATCTTGAACGCCAACTACCTTGCGGCCCGGCTGGCGCCGCACTACCCGGTGTTGTACACGGGAGCGAACGGGCTGGTCGCCCACGAATGCATCATCGACATCCGCCGGATTCAGCACGACACCGACGTCACCAACGAGGACATCGCCAAGCGGCTCATCGACTACGGGTTCCATGCCCCGACCATGTCGTTCCCGGTTGCAGGGACGCTGATGATCGAACCGACCGAGTCCGAGTCCAAGGCCGAGCTCGACCGGTTCTGCGACGCCATGATCGCTATCAAGGGCGAGATAGATGCCATCGCCGCCGGCGAGGTCACCCACGCCGATTCGGTGCTGGCCAACGCCCCCCACCCAGCAGAGAACGTCGTTGCCGACGACTGGGCCCGTTCCTACTCACGAGAGCAGGCCGCCTATCCGGTGGACGGCCTGCGGCGGGACAAGTACTGGGTACCGGTGAGCCGGATCGACAACGTCTTCGG
>CAXMPL010000298.1:0-1528 GCA_964195125.1 uncultured Kiloniellales bacterium
CATCAGAGTGGGGAGCTGCGCGTCGCTGAAGATGAGGGCGAGGTGTGCGGTGTCGCGGTGTGGTACCCGCCGGGTCGTATGCGCGACCCCACTGGCCCAGCCATGGATAACGCACTCGCCGCGCTCGACGACGCCGATCTCGACCGACTCGCCGCCCTCCGGGAGGCCACGATTGATCACGACCCGAACAAGCCCCACTTCTACTTGTGGCTCATGGCCGTCGCTCCCGAACGACGAGGAGCGGGCATAGGAGGAACCCTACTCACTGCAGTGCTCGACATCTGTGATGAACGCCAGACGCCCGCTTATCTCGAGGCCACCCGATCGGAGAACCGGCGACTCTATGAACGCTACGGGTTCGAAGCGACTGGTGAGATTCGCCTCCCAGAGGGTCCCACCAAGTGGCCGATGCTGAGACCACCCCAGGCCTGAAACCGAATCTCGTTTCACGCCACGAACCCACCCATATTGGCACATATGCGCTACCTGACCTGATGACGCGGGCCGCCCATATTGCCGGTGATGCGCGATCTGGGCACAAGCGCCTGCAGAGTTGAGCCGAGCACCGTCGATCACCAAATCTGGGCGATATTGCACATTCCGAAGAGTGCGCTGGAATGGCCCTTCTGCGTGCCCAAAGCTAGCGGATGATCTCCGCCGCATCCGATAGTGCACGGATCAGCCCAAACACAAGTACCCCGGCGGTGCCGATGTAGCCGATCACCGCGGCAGCATCGTCGGTCGAAGAGGCCCGTTCGGCCAATACTTCTTCTCTCGTATCGGCGGAAATAACTCGAGGGTCTGAATCCTTGGTAGACACATGACGATTGAACTTGGTGAGTTTGGAATCTTCAGAATGGCTGGTGAGACGACTCCCGAGGTTGCACAGGAAGTGGAGCGGCTCGGATTCGGTGCGCTTTGGCTAGGCGGTTCACCGAGTGGCGACCTGGGGAGCATCGAGAGGCTGCTGGACGCTACGGATTCAATCCCTATAGCGACCGGGATCGTCAACATGTGGCATGACGCTGCCAGCATTGTCGCCAACTCCTATCACCGTGTGAGTGAACGCCATCCGGGACGGTTCCTGCTCGGTGTCGGCATCGGGCACCCGGAAGCTTCCTCTGAATATCGCCATCCACTCGCCACCATCCTCGAGTATCTGGGCCAACTCGATGCCGCAGGCGTGCCAACAGAGAACCTGGTGCTTGCCGCTTTAGGCCCCAAGGTTTTGGCTGCCGCAGCCGAGTACACCAGAGGCGCCCACCCGTATCTAACGACGCCTCGCCACACCCGGTTAGCTCGGGGTGTTATCGGTGATAGCCCGCTACTGGCCCCGGAGCAGACCGTGGTCGTCGAATCCGACCAGGAGCAGGCTCGTGAGATCGGCAGGGCGATGGTCAGCCGATATCTCAGACTGGTGAACTATCGCAACAACCTGCTGAGGGAGGGATGGACCGAACCCGATCTGGACGACGGTGGGAGCGACCAACTCGTCGATGAGCTCGTCTTGGCCGGCACTCCGCAGGAG
>CAXMPL010000299.1:0-4081 GCA_964195125.1 uncultured Kiloniellales bacterium
TGGAGGACCGTCGTGGTGTCGGCACCGTCGTCGAACACGATGTGTGGCTCGGTGTCGAGGATCGCATCGATGTGCTCGTAGAACGTGTCGGAATCCTCGCCGCGGATCGCAAAGACGGGGATCTCGTCTGCGACCAGAGCGGCGGCGACATCATCTTGCGTGGACAACGGATTGGATGCGCTCAACACAACGGAGGCTCCGCCGGCACGAAGCGCTCGCATGAGGGTGGCGGTCTCGGTGGTGACGTGCATGCAAGCGGCTATCCGAATACCGTCAAGCGGGCGTTCCTTCTCGAATCGGTCCTTGATTTGCCCGAGCACGGGCATGCGTCGGGCCGCCCAGGCAATTCTCAGCTCCCCGTCCTCGGCAAGGGCGGGATCGGCAATGTCGTAGTTCACTGATTTTCCTTCCTGAGCGTCGTCTTGAAGGTTTCAAGGATATCGACCGGCATCGGATCCGTTCCCGCGTTCTCTGCCACCGCAACAGAGGCCACGTCACCAACCACGGCGAGGCTGAAGAACCGGGCAATCGGCCCGGCGCCGGACGACGTAACCGTCGCCGACGCGGCGACCGGGATTGCGGCCGCGCTCAGCTCCATCCGGCGCAAGATCCGTGGGTGGTCGTGCTCGTCCGTCAAGTACACGGCGGCGAACCGCTCCGCGGCTGGGTCGCGCCAACCCTCCAGCTCATTGTGGTTCATCTCGGGCACGACACCGGCATAGGCAAGGACCTTGGCGTTCTCGTTGAGCTGGGTCTTCCATCGGTAGGCGGCGGTCGCGCCGACCCCATACCCGCCGTAGATGATGGCCGTTCTGTTCTCGAGGCCCTTGGCGACCTTTGCCCCCTGCTCGACTGCAGGACCGTCTCCGTTACCGAGCAACCCATCGACCACGTCGGCCGCCTCGGCGAGCTGGCCGCTCGCATCGGCGATCAACCCGAAAGCTCCTAACACCTTGGCCACCGCTGCCGTCTGGTAACCAACGCCGGCACGAGGCTGAAGCCCTGCAGGCACGAGCGCGATCGGGAAGCTGCGTTCGTCCGCGATCTCCGCCAGGCGGCCCCCGGAGGCGACGATCGCGATTTCGAGATGAGCCGATAGCGCGGCATCCACCCCCGAGAGCACCTCCTCGGTGTTTCCGCTGTAGGAAACCGCAACGACAGCGGCGCCTGCATTTTTTGCCCAACCGGGCAGCCCATAGCTTCGGTGCACGGTGACGGAGGCGGAGCCGGTGGTGGCCAGACCTGCCACCGTCGCCGCCATCGCAGAGCCCCCCATCCCGAGGAGCACGACGGGGCGATCTGTGACCCGACCCGCCACTTCGAGGCCTATTCCCCACCGCAGCTGTGCGGGCAGCTCGACCACGTGATCCATCATCGTTGTCACAGTGGTGGCAGCGCCTCGTCGACGAGCATGACGGGAATCCCATCGCGCACCGGGTACCGCCGGCCGCAGTCTGCGCACACCAGAACGTCGGGATCCCGCTGCTCGCTGAGCGTTCCGGCATCGACCGGACACTGCATGATCGCCAGCAGAGCAGGATCCACGAGTTGGTCGGTCATGTTTCCTCCATGATCACCGCCGCCACCGTTGCCACCAGTTCGTCGACGGCAGCGGCGTCGGGCGCCTCGGCATTGAGGCGCAGCTTTGCCTCCGTGTTCGATGGTCGCAGATTGAACCACCTATCTCCGAGGTCGATGGTCAACCCATCGAGGTGGTCGGCCTCACCCGCAGGAAACGCCGAGGCGGCGGCTCGCATCGCCCGAGCCTGGTCCACAATGTCGTAGTTGATCTCCCCGGAGGCGGCGTACGGCTCGTACACCGATCGGAGCTCCGACAGCGGGCGTCCCGCCTCCGAGAGCACCTGCATCAATACAAGCATGGCCAGGGTCCCAGAATCGGCCCCGTAGTTGTCGGCGAAGTAGTAATGCCCTGAGTGCTCGCCACCGAACACGGCACCGGTGTCCTTCATCACCTGCTTGATGAAGGAGTGCCCGACTCTGGTGCGAACCGGTATCCCGCCGGCGGCAATGATCGTTTCCCGGACCGCTTTGGAGCAGATGAGGTTGTGCACGACAGTGGCTCCGGGATGGTTGGACAGGAACCAGTCGGCGATGATCGCCGTAGTCGCGCTCCCAGACAGCGGAACCAGCTGGTCGTCGATGAAGAACGCACGGTCGGCGTCACCGTCGAAGGCGACGCCGAGATCGGCGGGCGACCGCTCCATGAGCGCCAGCAGGTCGGCGAGGTTCTCCTCCTGGAGTGGATCGGCGGGGTGGTTGGGAAAGCCTCCGTCCGGATCGAGATACAGACCATCGAGATGGGACGGGATCCGCTCGAACACCGAGGGCAATGCGATGCCTGCCATCCCGTTGCCTCCGTCGGCAGCCACACGAAGTTCCGAGAATCGGCTGGCATCCACGATCCCGAAGAGGTGATCTACGTAGCCGGCGAGCAGGTCGCGCCGCTCGACGTTGCCCTGTGATGGCGAATCGGTCGGGGGATCGGTGGCGACTGCCTTGATCTCATCGAGGCCGGTGTCCTGGCCGACCGGGGCAGCTCCAGCGAGGCAGAACTTCATCCCGTTCCAATCCGGCGGATTGTGCGAAGCCGTGATCACGACACCCGGCAGGTCTAGCGATCCGCAGGCGTAGTACAGGGCGTCGGTGCTGATCGACCCAATGTGAAGCACGTCGACGCCGCGGCGGGTGATCCCGGCGATGAGCGCTTCCGACAGGCTAGGAGATGAGCGGCGGCAGTCGATCCCGACGACGATCGTCGAAGCTCCGGCGAACTCGGCAAACCCGACGCCGATGCGCCGCGCCGCCTCCTCATCCAGCTGGCCGGGGACGAGACCGCGTACGTCGTACGCCTTGAAGATCGAGTCCAGATCCATGGCCGTGGAGTGTAAGGAGTCGCGAGTCGCGAGTCGCGAGTCGCGAGTCGCGAGTCGCGAGTCGCGAGTCGCAAGTCGCAAGTCGCAAGCGCGTGTCGCGAATCTTCGCCTCTCCCGCAAGCAATAGCGCCGCGGGGGAGGCGCGAGGCAGCAAAGCTGCCGAGCGGAGGGGCTTTGGGAGCTTGCTGGGTCCAAGATGAGCGCCGACCCGGGACTGGAAGCTGGGAACTGCGAACTGGGAACTAACCTGCGCCTCCTACCCTCAGCGGCATGGCGACCCCGCCCCCCACCTTCTCCATCGTGGTCCCCGTTCACAACGAGGCCGACTACATGCCCGGTGCCCTTGCCGAGCTTTTCGCAGAGCTGTCAACCGTGCCCGCCTCGACCGAAGTGCTCATCGCGGAGAATGGATCGACAGACGGAAGTGCGGCGGTGGCGCAGGCCCTCATCCCCGATCACCCCGGATTATCTGTGATGTCGCTGCCCACAGCCGACTACGGGGCGGCGATGCGCGATGGTTTCGAAGCCACCGACGGCGACTGGGCGGTCAACTTCGACATCGACTACTTCTCTGGAGACTTCCTCAACCTGGTGCTCGATCTCGGCGCCGACGGCGACATCGTGCTTGCGTCAAAGCGGGCGCCCGGTGCCGACGACCGCCGCTCCAGGTTCCGTCGGTTTGCCACCTGGGCGTTCAACAAGCTGCTCCGCTACGGACTGGGGTCGGGGGTATCCGACACCCATGGCATGAAGGCGATCCGGCGCCAAGTCATCGCTGACATTGCGCCGCGGTGCAGCTCTACGCAGGATTTGTTCGACACCGAACTGGTGGTGCGGGCGGAGCGAGCCGGCTACCGGATCGTCGAGGTGCCGGCGACAGTCGAGGAGAAACGAGAGACGAGGTCCAGCCTGGTGACCCGGGTACCGCGGACGTTGCGCGGTGTGATCGCCATCCGGCGAAGCCTCTGAGTCAGACGGAGAAACTTCGGAGCATGATCTCGCTGCCCGCGTCCATGGGAAACAGGGTCTCGAGGCGCAGCTCTTCGAGCGTCACGTCGTAGGGGGCGCCGATGGTGGCGATCGTCGTGAACAGCTTCAGATCGTTGCCCTCGACGCGAAGGTGGAGGGGCACCAGCAGGTCCGTCCCGCTCGGGAGCGGGAGTCGATCGGACAAATCGGCGACGCCG
>CAXMPL010000300.1:0-3666 GCA_964195125.1 uncultured Kiloniellales bacterium
ACCGCTACCAAAGAGGATGGAAGCGCGGCGGAGTTCACCGGCACCGCGCAGGTCGACACGCCGATCGAGATCGACTACCTCCGTCACGGTGGGATCCTGCATATGGTCCTGCGAAACATGGCGGCCGTAGATCGGTAGATCAGTTCAAGAGTCGAGAGTCCAGAGTCGAGAGTCCGGACTCATGACTCAAGACTCATTCCCCTATGTCTTCGTTCCACACTTCCGGCCGTGCCGCGACGAATGCCGTCATGAGGTCGATGCACCGTTGTTCGCCGAGCACTTCGACCTCGACGTTTCGGGCGTTGAGCAGATCCTCGCCACCCAGGAATGTCTGATTCTCCCCGACCACCACCCTCGGAATTCCGTAGAGGAGGATCGCTCCGGTGCACATGTCGCACGGCGATAGCGTCGTATAGATAGTGGCCCTGCGGTACTCGGAAGCCGAGAGGCGGCCTGCGTTCTCGAGGCAATCCATCTCGGCGTGGAGTACAGCGCTCGACCGCTGAATGCGTTGGTTGTGACCGCGTCCGACGATCTCTGCGTCGACGACGAGCACGGAGCCGATCGGGATCCCGCCCTCCGCAAGACCTTGCTCTGCCTCCTCGATCGCCGCGTCCAGAAACGGGTCGCTCATGTCGCCCGAGGCTACCCGTTGATCTACTGATCTACTGTTCTAATGATCTACTGATCTACTGCCGCCATGTTTCGCAGGACCATATGCAGGATCCCACCGTGACGGAGGTAGTCGATCTCGATCGGCGTGTCGACCCGCGCCGTGCCGGTGAACTCCGCCGCGGTTCCATCCTCTTTAGTGGCGGTGACCGCCACCTCTTGGCGCGGCTGCATATGGTCGTCGACGGCGATGGAGAATGTCTCCGTTCCGTCGAGGCCGAGGCTCACCGCCGTCTCTCCCTCCGGGAACGTAAGCGGCAAGACACCCATCATCACCAGGTTCGAGCGGTGGATCCGTTCGAAGCTCTCCGCGATCACGGCTTTCACCCCGAGGAGGAAGGTGCCCTTGGCCGCCCAGTCCCGCGATGAGCCCATGCCGTAGTCCTTCCCGGCAAGCACGACAAGCGGGACACCCTCGGCCTGATAGTGCATCGAGGCTTCGTACACCGTCTTGACCTCTCCGTCGAGCAGATCGGTGGTCCACCCGCCCTCGGTGCCGGCCGCTAGCTGGTTTCGCACCCGGACGTTGGCAAACGTACCGCGAGTCATCACCCTGTCGTTGCCGCGCCGCGAGCCGTAGGAGTTGAAATCCGCCGGCTCGACGCCTTGGGCGATGAGATACTGCCCGGCCGGCGAGTCGATAGCGATTGCTCCCGCCGGGCTGATGTGGTCGGTCGTGATCGAGTCGGCGAGCACAAGCAACGCTCTCGCTCCATCGATCGGCGTGATTGGCGACGCCTCGGGAGCGAGGTCGACGAAGAACGGCGGCTCCTGAATGTACGTGGAAGAGGGATCCCAGGGGTACAGCAATGATGGGCTGGTCTGCACCGCCTGCCATTCGTTGGACCCATCGAACACCGAGGCGTATTTATCCGTGAACTGATCGCGCTTCACCGAGGCCTCGACCACCGCAGCAATCTCGTCCTGCGTCGGCCACAGGTCGCTGAGGTACACGTCATTGCCGTCACGGTCGGTACCGAGCGGCTCGGAGGTGAGGTCGATGTCGACGGTTCCGGCAAGGGCGTAGGCGACGACGAGAGGAGGCGACGCCAGATAACTTGCGCGAACGTCGGGGTTGATCCTTCCCTCGAAGTTCCGGTTTCCCGACAGTACGGATGTGACCACCAGATTGTGTTCATTCACCGCGGCCGAGATCGGCTCCGGCAACGGCCCCGAGTTCCCGATGCACGTCGTGCAGCCGTAGCCGACGGTGTAGAAGCCGAGCGCCTCGAGGTCGTCGAGGAGGCCGGCGTCTACGAGATAGTCGGTGACGACCTTCGAGCCTGGAGCGAGCGAGGTCTTCACCCAGGCCTTGCGGTTGAAGCCACGCGCTCTGGCATTGCGGGCGACGAGCCCGGCGCCAATCATCACGTCGGGATTGGAAGTGTTGGTGCACGACGTGATGGCGGCGATGACCACATCCCCCTCGCCGAGGTCGAACGTCTCCCCGTCGGTCGTGACCGTTACCCGTTCGCCGGAGACCCCTCCCGCTGGTCGGAGGCCTGTGATGTCGCGCTGCCATTGCGCCTTCATCTCACCCAGTTCCACACGATCCTGGGGGCGCCGTGGTCCGGCGAGCGACGGGATCACCGTGTCGATGTCGAGCTCGATTTCCGAGCTGTATGTGATCGATCGCGTTTCGTCGCGCCACAGTCCCTGCTCCCGGTAGTACTGCTCGACGGCTTCGATGAGCGTTTCGTCCCGACCGGTGATCCGCATGTAATCGAGGACGCGAGCATCGACCGGGAAGAATCCGATCGTCGCCCCATATTCGGGTGACATGTTGGCGATGGTGGCCCGATCGGCCACCGGCATGTCCTCGAGGGCCGGGCCATAAAACTCGACGAACTTGCCGACGACTCCGTGGGCACGGAGCATCTCGGTGACCCTGAGCACCAGATCGGTCGCCGTTGAGCCCTCTGCGAGCGTGCCGGTGAGCCGGAACCCGACGACCTCGGGGAGCAGCATGTAGATCGGCTGCCCGACCATGACCGCTTCGGCCTCTATCCCTCCGACACCCCACCCGACGACGCCGAGACCATTGATCATCGTCGTGTGCGAGTCGGTGCCGACCAGCGAGTCGGGAAACAGCATCCCATCGGCGTCCCATGCGACCTTCGCCAGGTACTCGAGGTTGACCTGATGGACGATGCCGGTGGCAGGTGGAACCACGCTGAAGTCGTCGAAGGCCGCCTGGCCCCACTTGAGGAACTCGTATCGCTCGCGGTTGCGGGCGAACTCCATCTCCGAGTTGATCGTCAACGCCATAGGTGAGTTGAAGGCGTCGACCTGCACCGAATGATCGACGACGAGATCGGCAGGAACCTGAGGGTTGACCAGCGCAGCCGCCGCCTCCGCACCGGTCATCCGTACGATTGCGTCTCGCATGGCGGCCAAGTCGACCACGGAAGGGACGCCGGTGAAGTCCTGCAATACAACGCGGGCAGGCTTGAAGGCGACTTCGGCTTCGCCGACCTTGGCTGCGTCGTATTGCGTCACGGCCCGTACGTCGCCGTCTGTGATCACGCGGCCATCGTGATTCCGCAACGCCGATTCGAGAAGCACCTTGATCGAGTACGGCAAAGCATCGATGTCACCCATATCCCTGAGAGCATCGAGGCGGTAAATGACGCGCTCACCGACCGGCGTGTCAATGGTGGTCCTGGCACCAAAGGGATCGTGCGTCATGGTGAGGCCTCACAACATGATCGGGTCTAGTACGACCCATGATATAGCGGTTCTGTTCCTCCTCATCGGGCTGAAATACGCTCCAATGACGTGACGGACCCCCGGCGAAGCCCCCTCCGTCTGGCAGCCACATCCCCCAAAAGGGTGAAGGAACGAACCAACAGCACCGCGTGGCTCGTTTCGGTTTCTGACTCGCGACTCGCGACTCGCGACTCGCGCCTCGCCATTCGCGACTGGGATCCGCGACTCAATGCCGCCCCATTCGGTGCCGATGCAACAGGGTCAGGCAAAGGGGAGACAACAACG
>CAXMPL010000301.1:0-3957 GCA_964195125.1 uncultured Kiloniellales bacterium
CCGGTTGGGGTGACCGTCGAAGAGGTGACCGAATCCTCGTCAGCCGCCGTTGCCGGAATCGCCGTGGGCCAGGTGATCACCTCTGTCGATGGTGTCCCCGTCCGCACCATGGACGAGCTGATCACCGCCCTGCGGCATTACAGCGCTGGGCAGACGGTGACCGTCGAGTTGACCGATGGCGGAACAGTCACCCTCGAGCTCGGGGCGCGGGAGTAAGAAGTACCAAGTACCAAGTACCAAGTACCAAGTAGAAAACCCGGGCCTGGCCCGGGTCTTCGCTACAGGTAGCGATGAAGCTCCAGAGATAGGCGCGGTCCGGCCCGGTGGGGCGGGGTTGCGTTCCGAGACGCCTACCGTTGTCGCTTCCGCGAACCAAAGGGACATCATGTTGGAAGACACCTCTGCCAACGGAGCCGCCGCCCGCATGGACAATGGTGTCAAGATCTATGGAGAGGGTACCGCCACGGTCCGCGCCCTCGACGGGGTCTCCGCCGAGTTCGCCACCGGGCAATTCACCGCCATCATGGGGCCCTCGGGATCGGGCAAGTCGACGCTGCTGCACACCCTTGCCGGTTTGGACAAGCTCACCGAGGGAACGGTCCACATTGGAGAAACCGAGCTCGGCTCACTCAAGGATCGCGAGTTGACCATCCTGCGCAGGGAGAAGGTCGGCTTCATCTTTCAGGCCTACAACCTGATACCGACGTTGAACGCCGAAGAGAACATCACCCTTCCTCTGTCGATCGCCGGCAACGAGCCTGATGAGGCCTGGTTCAACGATGTCGTCACCGCAGTGGGGCTCAAGGATCGGCTCGACCACCGGCCGGCTGAGCTCTCCGGCGGAGAGCAGCAGCGAGTCGCCGCCGCCAGGGCCCTCGTTACCAGGCCGGACATCGTCTTTGCCGACGAGCCAAGCGGAAACCTCGACTCGAGAGCGGAAGCGGAGCTCCTCGCGTTCATGCGGCGAGCCGTCGATGAATTCTCTCAGACGATCGTGATGGTCACCCACGACCCGGTCGCGGCAAGTTATGCCGACAGAATCGTCTTCCTCGACGATGGCGACATCGTGGACGAGATGGTCGACCCCACCGTTGATTCGATCCTCGAACACATGAAACACCTCGGAGAATGACGTGCTCCGGGCCACGCTGGGGCTGAGCCAGTGTTTCGAACGACGTGGAAGACGATGCTCTCCAACAAGCGACGACTGTTCGCCACCTTCGTTTCGATCACGTTCGGTGTTGCCTTCATCGCAGGAACGTTCATTTATGGAGATACCACGACCAAGGCATTCGAGGACGTGTTCGCCAACGCATTCGCTGGCGTGGATATCAACATCCAACCGGAGTTCGATCCGGCGCTGACCTTCGGAGGCGATTCGGTGCGGATGTCAGACACCGTGGTTGCCGATGTCCAGGCGGTCGACGGTATCGACGAGGCCTGGGCATCTGTAGCCGGTTTCGCAGTAATCATCGGCCCGGACGGCGAGCAGGCAAGCTCGAGTCTCTCCCCGAGCTTCGGGGC
The DNA here is from genome assembly GCA_964195125.1 of uncultured Kiloniellales bacterium. Taxonomy (GTDB): domain Bacteria; phylum Actinomycetota; class Acidimicrobiia; order Spongiisociales; family UBA5794; genus JACZST01. The sequence goes on from CAXMPL010000301.1 coordinate 1,525, forward strand.
GAACTGGCCGGACGTGCAAGCCAACACCGGTTTCGAGATCATCGAAGGCGTACGACCGAACGGCCCGACCGATGTCGCGGTCGACGGCGCTACATTCGAGCGCGAGGGCCTGGCGCTCGGCGACACGCTGGTGATTCTGTCCGCCGACGAGCGCCGCGAGTTCATACTGGTCGGGGTAGCCGGCTTCGGTGGCGAGTCGAGCATCGGAGGAGCGACCTTTGCGCTGTTCGACACCACCACCGCCCAAGACATCCTCGACGCGGCCGGTGAGGTCAACAGCGTCCAAGCCACCGTCACGGCAGACGCCAACGTGGACGAGGTCATTCCCGCCGTCCAAGCGGTCGTTCCCCCCGAAGTCGAAGTCACCTCGGGCCAGACCGCGGCGGAGGAGCAGGCGCGTCAAATCAATGATCAGCTCGGCTTCCTGACGACCTTCCTCCAGGTCTTCGCGTTCATTGCGTTGTTTGTATCGACCTTCATCATCTACAACACCTTCACGATCATCGTCGCGCAACGCACCCGAGAGCTTGCGCTGCTCCGGGCATTGGGTGCCACCGGTCGCCAGGTTACGCGAATGGTCCTCGTCGAAGCGCTGATCGTTGGAACCGCTGCGTCCGTGATCGGGGTTGGGCTGGGCCTGTTGCTAGCAATAGGACTGAGGTCGCTGCTGGAGGCCGCGGGTTTGTCTCTGCCCTCGACCTCGCTGCAACTCTCCCTGCGAACTGTTGTCGTTGCAATTCTCGTTGGAACCGGGGTTACCTTGATCTCGGCGTTGATCCCGGCACGGAGGGCCAGCCGAGTGGCTCCGGTCGAGGCTATGCGAGCGGATGCCACGCCTAGGCGTCGCGGGTCGCTGACGAAACGTGCCATATTTGGCGCCGGGCTTCTCGTTTTAGGGATTGGGCTCCTTTTTGGGACCCTCTTCGCCGACATCGGGCTGCCCGGCCAACCGGTGATCGCGACCGTGGGGCTGGCTGCTCTCCTCACTGTGCTGGGCGTCACCACATTGAGCCCGCTCGCAGCCCCGTTGCTGACGAGATGGCTCGCCGCCCCGTTTGCGCGGCTATCCAACATCACCGGCAAACTCGCCCAGGAAAACACCGTGCGCAGCCCGCGGCGGACAGCGGCCGCTGCCTCCGCTCTGATGATTGGCGTCGCGCTGATGACGGTCGCCGCGGTGTTCGCAGCTTCGATCCGGGGAACCATCGACGAGATATTCGATACCGGCATCCAGGCCGACTTGATCGCCCAGCCTCAGAACGCATTCGGCGGACAGGGTTTCACCACTGCCTTTGCTGACGAGGTGGAAGTGCTACCCGAGGTGAGCGAGCTGGGAAGGCTGCGTCAGAACGTCGCGAGAGTCGACGACAACGTCGTCTTTATCAGCGCAGCCGACGAGTCATTCACAAGCTTGATTGCGTTCGAGCGCACGGAAGGACAAATCAGCGGCTTCGGCACGACCGGCTTCGGTGTCGACTTCCCGATAGCAGAAGACAACGACTGGCAGCTCGGCCAGCAGGTCGAATTCGAGTTCCTACAGACCGGTATCCAGACGCTCGAGCTACAGGGACTGTACGAGGCGCCTGGCGCCGCCGGCTTCTTCATCTCGCTCGAAGGATATGAAGCGAACTACACCGAGCAGCTGGACGCCCAGGTCTACATCAAACTGGCCGATGGAGTAACCCTGGATCAGGGCAAGGCCGCCATCGCCCCGATCGCCGAGCAGTACCCCACGGTCAAGGTAGCCGACCAGGAGGAGCTCAAATCCGATCTAGAGACCCAGATTTTCTCGATCCTCGGCTTCCTTTTCGTCCTACTCTCGATGGCCGTGCTGATCGCCCTCATCGGGGTCGCGAACACGATCACACTTTCGATCTACGAGCGGACTCGCGAGATCGGGCTGCTACGGGCGGTCGGCTTGACCCGGCGAGGGGTGCGGAGGATGATCCGCCTCGAGTCGGGGGTCATCGCCGCTTTTGGCGGCGTGCTTGGCGTCGCCGTCGGAGTCTTCCTCGCCTGGGCCCTATTGCTCGCGTTGCGCGATCAGGGCTTCACCGAGTTCGTCATCCCCTGGCTGTGGCTCGTTGTCGGAGTCCTCGTTATGGCGCTATTGGGGGTCATCGCCGCCATATTGCCGGCGCGTCGCGCCGCCAAGCTCAACGTGCTCGACGCGATCGCATACGAGTAGCCGTCCGGCGCCTGGCCGCACGGCGGTCGCCGGAGACCTGGGACCGAAGCGAGCGCGGCGAGCGACTGGCGACTACTCCTCCACCTGCCAGGAGCGGGACTCCTCGACCAGGTACATGCTCACGTCATGGACGCGGTCGAGCACTTCGCACAGCGTGTCCTGCCGGTACATGAGGTCGATCAGCGAGACCTCGACCTTGGCGACCAGCGACAGCTGCTGTTCCTCCCCATCCGAAAGCGCCCCAA
>CAXMPL010000302.1:0-3032 GCA_964195125.1 uncultured Kiloniellales bacterium
GCGGCGGCACGATCCTCACCGAGCGCAGGGTGATCGACCTCGTCATCGAGTCCGGCCGATGCGTCGGCGTCGAGACCGACGATGGCGAGGTGCACCGTGCAGAGAAGGCGGTGCTGTCCACGATCCACATCAAGCACCTGATCGAGATGGCACCGGCCGAGGCCTGGGGTGACGACTTTCGGTTCGGGGTCGACACCTGGAAACCCGGCATCACGATGTGCACAGCCCACTACGCCACGACGGAAGCGCCACTGTATGCCGACGGACTGACCCCGCTCGCCTCAGGCTTGCCGACTTCGGTGGAGCGAATGCTGCGCGTACCGGATGACTTCGATCGCGGCGTCATCGCCCTCGACGACCCCGTGCTGTTGATCCTGTGCCCAACCGTGGTGGATCCGACGCGGGCGCCGGACGATCATCACACCTTGAAGGTCGTCGGGTTCCAGCCTTATCAGCTCCCCGAGGGCCCCGAGCACTGGGACGAAATCATTCCAGACGTGGCGGCAGCGAACCTCGATCACCTGCGACGATACGCACCGAACGTCACCGAGGACACCATCCTCGGCACCGCGTTGAAGAGCCCGCTCGACCTAGAGCGCATGAACGCCCACAACTGGCACGGGTCGTGCCACGGCGGCGATATGGGCACCGATCAGATGGGGTCGCTCCGCCCTGCCCCCGGGTGGGCACAGCATCGAACCCCGATCGCCGGGCTGTATCAGACCGGGGCAACCACCCACCCCGGAGGATCGGTCTCGGCCGGCCCAGGAAGGAATGCTGCGATCGTGCTGCTGGAGGATCTCGGGAGCAGCCTTGAAGCGGCAATCGCCGCGTCCTGAGATCACGACCTCGGAGTGCCCTCCCACAGGTCGAGGATCTCCTCCGCCCATCGCCGGTTGACCGATCCGAGCACCGGGATGTTCTGGTTCATGAGTGAGTCGAATGTCGCCCGAATACTTCCCGCTACGCCGTAGCAGCCGCCGTCGACGTTCGAGACGGCCACGTTGGCCTCCAATGTCCCAGGGTCGAACACCGGGAACCCAGCCTCGTCCATCTGCGTGATCCACAGGTCGACCATGGGGTCGACGCTGCCGGCGAGATCTCCCCACCACGCTTCGGCCTCTTCGTCGCTCTCGGCGCAGGACGGCCAGCTCGACAGGTCCTCCCGTCCGTCGAAACCGAGCTGCTGGCCTACGTATTCGTCGGGAAGGTTGAACATGGCGTGGCCGAGCTCGTGCGGCACGTGCAGCAAACCATCGGCCGGGTATGCGCTATCGATGACGACGACCAGGTTGGCGAATGGGCTCCCCACCAGTGGGCGGCTCGGCGGGTCCGGCCCGACGAAGTGCACGCGCTGGCCTGCGACCGAGGTGAGGTCCGGGTTGTCGAGGTGCGCGTCGAGGGCGAGTGTGACCACCGATTGATCGGAAAGCTCGAATGATGGATCCCCGATGTTCAACCACGCGGTGGGCGTCTCCGGCTCGACATCGGTGATCCAGACATTGAACCGATCCTGTGCGGATCGCCAGGGCTCGATGCCAAAGACACCGAGCTGGGCACCAACTGCATCCGCGGCATCGAAGACGATGTCACCGGACTCTCCGACCCAGTAGGTGGCTCCGTCCCAGGACAGCGTGTTGCTCGCCACGGCCTCGAACTGTGCGAATTCGTCCCAACCCCACGGGGCAAACACGAGGTTGATTCGATCCGCATCGAGCACGTTGCCGGGTACCAGCCCCCACAGAGCGGTACCGGGTATCCGTTCCCCCACCTCCATCCCGACCGTCGGCACCGTGGTGGTCGTCGAGACCGTGGTCGTCGACTGCACTGTCGTCGATGTAACAGTGCGCGAGGTGGTGGATGGCTCGGATGCGCTGCTACACCCGACCGCGATGAGTCCCAGGATGAGGGTGGTTGCCGCGGCTCTCGCTGAGGGCATGATCAACAAAGTGTGCGGGTCCGGGGCATCGGCCGGCGATCCTAGCGAGGCCGGAAACCGCCATAGATCAAGGGCGCCGGTGTTGTCGACAACGCGGAGCAAGCCCGAACCTGCGTCGGACATGCTGCCACCGGGCGGATCGGTCTCGCCGACAGCGAGAGCGATGGCCGGCGTGTTCAAATAGGCCTCCTCGTACAGGAGCTGCACATACACCGGATGGCCGGGAGCGACGGCATCGAGCTCGACTTTCGTCGGCCCGCGCTGTTCAGAAAAGCGATGCGGGTGCCATCCGCCGAGCACGCGGATCCACGTTCCCGCAGGAGACGCGGCGGCCCGATCACGCAGTCGGGCCAGCCCCTCTTCGAGCGAGTCGAGGTCATCCCACCGCACGACGTCGTCCCAGTGGATCCCCGCCCGGAGGAAATGGAGGTGAGAGTCGATCAGACCGGGCACGACCCGGTAGCCGCCGAGATCGATTGTCACAGCATCTCGGCCGACGGCGGCCTCAGACTCCTCGTTGGATCCGACAGCAACGATGCGGTCGCCGCGGATCGCCAGCGCCTCCACCTCGTCGGATCCCGTCCAGATGGCACCGTTGGTTAGCAACCACTCGGCCGGTTTCACCCCCATCAGCGGTCGAGTGGCTCCCAATCCGAAGAGAAGATGAAGGCGCCGGCGGGCGTGGGCCCCGGCGCCTGCACCTCAATCCAGCGGACCGGGGTATCGCTGGTCATGGTGTAGCCGTGCATGGCGTTGGTGCCGGCAAAGACGAGATCGCCGGTGTTCACCTCGAGGTCTCGGCCATCCAGGTGGGCGATGGCTGAGCCGCGGAGGAAGTAGTACGCCTCCTCGAACGGATGGAAATGATCACCCGCGGGATGCGTCGAGGCACCGGGAATGAACTGCACCATGAACATCGTGTGATGGAGGGCCCCGATGAGGTCGTCGACCAGCATCCACAGCGCCACGGAGCTCACGTTGGGGCCGCGATATCCCCGCATGGACAGCGGCCCAGGCTGGGGCAGGTGATGCTCGGCGAAATGGCCGACATGGCGCTTCGTTGGATCGGGGTCACCGATGAATGAGCCATCCT
>CAXMPL010000303.1:0-1749 GCA_964195125.1 uncultured Kiloniellales bacterium
ATCCGCGAGAGTGGTGGACAGCGACGCTAGCGCGTCGTATCGCCGCGCTTTCGCATCCCGTCTACTTGGCACGGCGTCCACACGCCGACAGCGAGCCTCTGATGGCGACGTCGCACACAATCGGTCTCGCGTCGCGAGTCGAGCGGTTGCGGACGTTCTATCGGGGCCGCGCCGGTGAAGTCGGCGTCCAAGTGTTCGGCACGATGGTACCGACCCCCGACGTCGGGGTCACTCTCGAGGCAAAGTCGGAGGACGATCCGGTTGCGCAGCGGCCGACGATCACACTCGCCTTCGACGATCAAGCGGTCACCAACCTCGAGTCGTCGCGGGAGCGTTTGCGCGACGTGCTCGGCTCCGCCGGGCTGCGTGTCGAGATTCCCGGTCCCTTCCATTCTCTGCCGCCCGGTTCGTCGATTCATTACGGCGGTACGGTTCGAATGCACAACGACCCCCAGTTCGGCGTCCTAGATGGATGGAACCGGATGCATGACGTGCCTGAGGTGGTCGTGTGCGACATGAGTTCGTTCACCACCGGACCCGAGAAGAACCCAACCTTGACGGCAATGGCACTGGCCATCCGAGCTGCAGATCACCTCGCAACCGACGTAGAGTTGCGGTCTTGACCGAGACAAACAGCCGACTTCGTCCTTGTGAGAGAAGCCTAGAGCCGGCCAGAGGTAGCCGTTTTCAGTGCAATATCAACGATTTGGCGTCACCCACTGTCGCTGGTGGCGTCCCATCGGCGGTGTAATACGAGGCCTGGCGTAGGTTCCTTCAAGAGCTACCAACTCATCGAAGGAGACCCACGCCATGCCCAAACGAGTATCGCCTATTGAGACGATCTGCGCTGACATCGACACCGTGTTCGCCACGGGGAAACCGATTGAGGAGTGTCTGGAGGAGTTGATGCGCCACTCGGTGAGGCTCGTGCTTCAGCAGGTCCTCGAGGATGAGGTCACGACCTGGCTGGGCCGCGACTGGAACGCCCGAGGAGACCGAGAACGCGCGGGGCAGCGCAACGGCCACAGCGATTTGACGATCAAGACCACGGCCGGGGCGGTGAGTCTGAAACGGCCGAAGCTGCGCAACACGACCGAGACGTACGCGTCGCAGCTTCTCGGGAAAGGCGTGGTGCGCTCCGCGCCGCTCGAAGCGCTGGTCATCTCTGCTTGGGTGCGGGGCCTGTCGGATCGTGACATCGAAGCGCTGCTGGGTGAGGCGCTCGGCCCTGAAGCGGCTCTGTCGAAGTCGACGGCTTCTCGGATTTGTCAGATCCTCAAGGACGACTTCGAAACGTTCCGGAACCGGGACCTGAGCGGCATCGATTTGGACTACCTGTTTCTCGATGGGTCGCATTTCAAGATGCATGACGGCACCAACGCGGAGCCGGTCATGGTCGCCTATGGCATCACCACCGTCGGCCAACCGGTACTGGTCGCGGTAGAGCCCGCGGCTGCGGAATCCACCGATGCGTGGGCCGATTTCCTCGCCGATCTCACCCACCGCGGGTTGAAGGTGCCGTTGTTGACGATCACCGACGGCGCCGCCGGGCTCATCAACGCGATCAGCACCGAGCTCCACCGCTCGCTGCGTCAACGCTGCCTGATACATCGGGCCAGAAACGTCCTCGCCAAGATCCCCACCGATCATCAAGCGACGATCAAGGGCGAGTTCTGGGCAATCTTCGATGACATCGATGTTGAACCCGGCCAGGCCGCCGTCGACGAAGCACAACGGCGTATCGACGCG
>CAXMPL010000304.1:0-2323 GCA_964195125.1 uncultured Kiloniellales bacterium
CGAAGTGGCCTTTCCGTTTCTCCGCCTGTTTCTCCCCCTCTTGGGTGGAGTACCGCCCGAAGGGCGGGGAGGGGGGCTTTTTCTTGGTGGGTGTATCGCCCGAGGGGCGGGGACGGGGGCTACCTCTCTGGAGGTTTCCCGGGGAAGCCCAGCTCCTCCGTCAACGCCTGACGCCGTTACCTTGGGCGCGCTCGCCTCCAGTTCCCATCTACTAGTCCCGAGTCACTGCAATACGCGCTGGTTTTCTCCCAACTGGCAACTCATCCCCGGCAACTGACTACTTTTCCTCTCATGGGGCTCAACCCGTTTCGCGACCATGACCGGACGACGTTCGACGTTGTCGTTGTCGTGCTGTTCGTCATCATCACAGCCGTGGTCGTCGGGTGGGCCTTTTTCGGATGACGTTCGGTCCCGAGCTCGTTGAGCCGGTGCAGCCATACCAGGCGCGTAAGACCTATCTGTGCCCGGGTTGTGAACAACAGATCGAGTCGGGCACCGGTCACCTCGTTGTCGTCCCAGAGGAGGCCCCCGATCTCCGCCGCCACTGGCACCATGGCTGCTGGTACAAGGAGCTACGCCGTCGTGGCGTGCTACCCGACGTCGGATAGCCACCGCACCTTCGCCCCTGCCGCGTCGAAGACCACCGTGATCAGATCGACGCGGGTCGCCCCGACCGCGCCGGCCGCCCGGCGTACGCGCTGTTCCTTGAACCGATCGAAGTTCTCCTCCGGTCGGTCCTGTTCGTGACGGGCAGTCTTCACCTCAACGGCAACCCGCCGCCCGTCCACTGAAACCAGCAGGTCGATTTCGTCCCGCCCAACCCGAACGTTCCGGTCGACCACAATGGCACCTCTTCGCTCGAGGAAGGCAGCGGCGATGTCCTCGCCAACTTTCCCAAGTGCCATGCGACCGGTTTTCACCGGAACATCCTCCCAGCCGACGATGACACGAACTTGCGTGTTGCGTCTTGCGTCTTGCCACTTGTAGCTTCTCGCCCATGCGTTTTGTGAGGACCGAGGATCGAGATTCGGTGCGCTGGATGACGATGTCGGCGCCTGCGACCAAGAACGCGGTTCCAACGAGCGGATGGGACGAGCTCGCCGACGCCTTCGACGCCTTCGATGCCTCGGAACAGCGAGCTCTTGTCGTTATCGGGGACGGAGGAGATTTCTGTGCCGGCGCCGATCTGGGTCGCGATCTTTCGGCCACCAAGGCGTCCAACGCTACGCGGATGCGGGGGCCAACCCGCGCCGCCAGCGCGTTGCATCGCCTGTCCAAGCCAACCGTTGCCGCCGTCGACGGCGTCGCCGTTGGCGCCGGGATGAACTTGGCCATCGGCTGTGACATCGTGGTCGCCACCACCCGAGTTCGCTTTTCCGAGATCTTCGTCCGCCGCGGCTTCACCGTTGACTTTGGCGGCTCCTGGTTGCTGCCCCGGATCGTTGGTCTGGCCAAGGCCAAGGAATTGGCGCTCACCGGGCGCATTGTCGACGCCGGCGAAGCCGAGGCGATCGGGCTCGCCTCCAAGGTCGTCGAACCCGACGACCTCGAGGGAGCGGCATCCGAGATCGCCGAGGCGCTCGCCGCAGGACCGCCGCTCGCCCAACGCTTCATCAAGGTCGCCATGGACCGCTCGTCGACGATGACCTTCGAACAGGCGCTGGCCCTCGAGGAGCAGTCCCAGACCATCCTGCTCGGATCGGACGATCTCATCGAAGGGGCGGCCGCCTTCTTCGAGGGCCGGCCTCCGGAGTTCCACGGACGGTGATCGCGGAACTCCGCGTCGCAGAATTCAGTTCAACGCCAGGATGAGACCCGCTGCCGTAGTGATCGCATTCCTCGGGGTGGCCGCAACCCTTGTCATCGTGGCCGTGGCGATGACACCGGACGACGAACCGGCGGCGGCACAGACTGCTACCGCGGAGGCACCGACCACCACGACGGTCGTGATCGCCGCCGATTCTCCGACCAACGAGCAGATCTTTGCCCAGGCCAACCAGGTGCTCAGCGCTCCGACCATCGAGTCGGTCGCTGCGCTCGCCGCCACGATGGGCGAGAGTGGTGATCCTGCGTGGGTCCCGTATCTCATCGACATGCTCCGGATGTACGGTGGCGGGGGAGTGGTGGAGCCGATCGCCCTCAGCCTCGCCACCCTGACCGGCGAGCCGCTCCCCGACAACGTCAGGTTGATCTACGCCACCTACGGGCGGTGGCTGCACGCCGAAGAACCGATCCCGTACGATCCGCCAGGGAGTAGCCAGGGATACATCGCTTGGAAGAGCCTGCTCTACGCTCAGGTCGACCTGGCGTTCGCCGAGCTCAT
>CAXMPL010000305.1:0-4717 GCA_964195125.1 uncultured Kiloniellales bacterium
TAGGTCTCCTGACTTTCTCGGTACTCATCGAAAGACCGCGTGGCCAAGGCAACGATCATTCCCACGCCGATGAAGGCGCCGGCTCCGGTCAGGATCGCCCCCAGGATCTCGAGCGCGACGCACGTCGCCGGAAGGCAGATGACGCTGACGATGCCGCGTCCGATGTAGGCGCCGGTGACGGTCGCTGCCGTCACCGAGGCGACAACCACGGTGCGAACCTCGAATCGGTCGCCGACCAGGCCGATGCCGACACCGATCGTCCCACCCACGACCGCACCGGTTGTTCCTGCGAGCAGCAACCCTGGGACGAGCCCGGACAACACCGCGGCGCCGATGGATACCAGACGCGGAGTCACGGGGAGCGCCTGCGTGGACGTGGAGCAGGGAGCCGGGCGCTGATGGGGCGCTGGGCCCGCGATGCTTCTGGTGACCACGCAAGCACAGCGACGATCGTGGCGTGGAGGATGAGGAGCGTCGCCCCTGCCAGGTTGAGCTGGGTGGCGGCAGCGACCGCAGCGACCGGGTAACCGAGACGCAGCACCCACAGACCCCACCGCAGGGCACGGGCATATGCCCAGCCACCGAGTGGTCCCAACACGGCAACGACCACGGCGGTGATGGCGAGACCTGACCAGGAGGCGAAGCCAACCACGGGGGCGGCCCCCACGGCGATCAAGGGGAGGGCAACAGCCCGCGGCTCGGGCCCGGTCCCGGGGCGGCGCCTCAGCCAGAGGGTCAGCCACGGGCCCGATATTCCGGCAACCGCGGTGAGGGAGACCACGGCCAACGCCACCGCCAGCGCCGAGTCGAATCCGATGACGGCCGCGATCACGAGGGCACCGACCGTGGTGGCAAGGGCGAGCCATCGTGCCCAAGGGGCGCGTACCAGGAGGATTCCAACGAGGGCTACCACGGTGTATGCCAGGAGACCGAGGGCGATGAGAACAGCCGATCCAGGGGAGAAAGGCTCCGGATCGATTACGAGCAGCGTGGTAGTCAGCAGCGATGACGCAGCGAAGAGGGCGGAGACGATGTACGGGGCGGTGATCCGCTGCAGCATGGAGACGATCCTAAGAGTCGCGAGTCGCGAGTCGCGAGTCGCGAGCAAGAAAGTCCCGAGCCCGAGTTGGGAATTTTGCGGTCGAGGGTCGAGAGGTTTGAGTACGCGTGCACGCCGCGTCGGAGCTCGCGACTCTCGACTCGCGACTTCTCCCTCAGATCGGTGGGAACGGCTCGCCGTTGGTGGGCATCCAAAAATCACGCTCGATCCACCGGGCTGCGCCCGTCCCCTCAAGGGTGACGATGGAAGCGTGGGCCGGCTTGTCCTGGTGAAGATCGGTCAGCGGCCTTCCGGTAAGCGACAGGCGGCCCGCCTGGATCGGGTCCTGGTGCGACACGACAACCAACGGGCCATCGACGGCATCCCTGTGTCTAAGGATGGCACCGACCACCCGCTCGGCGAGGGCGTTCAGGCTCTCCTCGCCGAATGGGAGCCGATCCGGATGGTCCGTGTAAGCGTCCAGTTCCCCTGGAAAGGCGTCGTCGAGGTCCTCCCAGCGGTGCCCTGCCCATCGTCTGGCAAACCGCCACTCGGTCAGCGCCTGGTCGACCTCCACTGTCGCGTCGAGCTCGACCGCGATGATCCCCGCGGTCTCGACAGCTCGCTGCAGCGGCGAGGTGACGATCCTCGACCGAGGCGGGAGATGGGATACGGCCTCGGCTGCTTGCGATCGGCCGCGGTCGGACAGCGGGTAGCCGGGCAGATCGGCGTAGACCACCCCATGCGGATTCAGAACCTCGCCGTGGCGGACGAGAAACGTCTGGGCTGCTGATGGCATCGGATGGAGGGTAAGAGGCTCCGCAGATAGGGCGCAATCCGGCCTCTGTCGGCGAAGGCCATTGCGGAGCCGTGGCCCGAGCGGGCCGTAGCCAAGAGCGGGAAATGCAGAGGCTCCGCAAATATGGCGCAATCTGATTTCTGTCAGCGAGGCCATGTGCGGAGGGGTGACTCATGACTGACGACTGGCAGCTCATTCTCCGGGTTGACGTGCACCGGGTATCGGTATACTGCCGAGGCGGACCCGTCCGCGTGGTAGGAGAGTCAATGCCACTAAACGAACGAGAAGAGAAGATCCTCGAGGAGATCGAGCGGAACCTCTATGCGGAGGATCCAAAGCTCGCTCAAACCGTGGCGAAGACCAGCCTGACCGCGAGGACGAAGCGCCGTGGCCGGCTCGCCGTCGTCGGGTTCGTCGCGGGGCTGGTCATCATGCTCGGAACGTTCACCACCCTGTGGTACCTGGCCGGTCTGGGCTTCATCTTGATGGTCGTATCTGGGGCGACCCTCGCCATCGGCTACCGCGCGAGCGCCGCCGACCGGTCCGGCCCGTCGTCTTTCGTCGATTGGGTGGACGACCTCCGGCAGCGCCTGCGTCGCGAACGCTAAGGTTGCCGCCTGCCCGCGACGGCAGGGAACAGGGCAGGGCCTCAGGCCCTGACGGACGGACCATCGGGAGACCTTCGTGGACGGCTTCACCGCTCAGCAAGCAACCAGGCTTACTGGTTGCACACCGCATCAGTTGCGCTACTGGGACAAGGTGGCCCTCGTCCAACCCTCACTCCAACAGACCGGCGGTCGACCGGGACGCCGCAGGCTGTACTCGTTTCGTGACCTGGTCGCGTTGCGCGTGGTCAGGAGCCTGCTCGACAACGGCATGTCGATCCAGCGCGTTCGGAGGGCCTGGGACTATCTGCGCCGCACCGCCGACATGGACGGCCACCTCTCGGAGGTGAAGCTCGTCACCGACGGACAGTCGATCTTCGCAGTCGCCACCGACGAGGATGAGTTGCTCGACGCGCTGCGGCAAGGGCAACTCGCTTTCTTCGTCGCCATCAACGAGATCGCCCAGACCGTCGAGGACGACGTCACCAAGTTCGAGCTCGACCGCGGACGCTTCCTCGAGATGTTGCGGCGTGTCGAAGACGACGTCAACGACGAGGCCAGGGAAGCCAGCGGCTGAACCCGCGCCGTGAGGAGCCCAGGACCGACCGCAACCGATACTGTGCTCGCAGTCGCTCCGAGCGCGACAGGTGCTCGGTCAGGCGGTCGGTCGTTACGGTCATCGAGCGCGTCGCCGCTTCCAGGTCACCCGTGCTCACCCCTTGCTCGGGGCCGTATACCGACTTGGTATAGACGAGGGCGAGCGTGTCGAGCGCGGTGTCGACCGTCGATGCGACCTCGTGCGGAGTCGCGGCGGCGTCGACGGCATGGTCAAGATCAGCAAGCCTGGCAACGACCTCCTCCCAAGCGGCCGACACATCACCGTGCGCCAGCCGCCGCATCCTCGCCCGGGACCGGGCCCACTTGAGCGTCGGCACCACGCCGATGATCCCAACGGCGAGGACGAGGATCACGGCGGCGGTTGGCCAACCAAGCGGGAGCCCTCCGCCGCTGTCGACGCCTCCGGTTGGCCGCGGGATCGGGGTGGGGAAAGGATCCGGCTGGGCGCCGAGGGCCGGGTTTGGCCCATCCACGGCCCGAGGCTCGGGCGGCAGCTCCGGTACCTGTCCGAGGTAGGACGCAACGTCGAAGCCGAGCTGAGCGGCGATTGTCCGGTAGGCGGCCGGGTTGATCCCGTCGCCGCGAGGTGTTGGATCGAACCGCATCCAGCCTTGCGAGGGAATCCACAGCTCGACCCACGAGTGTCCGTTGCGGTCCCTCACCAAGACGTCGCCGCTCTCGGTCACTTCACCGGGGGTGAAGCCGAGCACGACGCGGGTCGGAATCCCGATGCTGCGCGCCATCAGGCCCATCGAGGTGGCGAAATCCTCGCAGTAGCCGCGGCGGTAGTCGGTGTTCTCGGGGTCGAAGAGCCAGCGGGCCACCACGTCGGGACCATGCCCAGCCTCCACGTCGACGTCGAGGCTGTAGACGAAACCTCCGCTCTCGCGGAACCAATATTCGAGTGCCAACCCCTTCTCGAAGGCGGTGCTGAGACGACCAGTGAGCTCCTCTGCCTTGGCACCGATCCGCTGATCCAAACCATCGGGGAGTTCTACATAACGTTCTGCGTCAGGAAGTTCGCGATGGACGACGGTCGGGTCCGCCTCCGGCACTGTCCCTTGTTCTTCGGCGGCGACTGCGAACAGCGGCGAGAGTCGACCGTTCTCGTCGGTCACGATCGCACGTGAGTCCGTCACCGGCACATCGGCCGCAATCGCGTACTCCATGCCGTTGTAGGTGCGGTTTCCCGAAAACCGCACCGAGACGTCGCTGGTGCGCACTCGGAACGAGGCGGCCTCTTCGCCACCGACACCGGTCACGGCATACGGAGCCGGGAGCCACCCCTGACGAAGAGCGTGGATGGTGAGCGCCGCGTTTACCGGCACCGTCGTGCCGGCATAGCCAGAGTCCCTGTCCTCGAATACCCCGTCCGAAGCGGGGACCAACCGGCCTTCTGCCGCATACCACCTTCCGTCGTCGTACGTGTCGAGGGTGATCAACCGGTAGTAGACATCGGTTGGGTCCACAGCACCGTCCAGCCTCGCCGTGAAAAGCGCGACGCCTGACTGTGAGACCAGCCCGCGGTGGATCTGGACGTACGGGTTGTAGGTGACGCCGCCGTAGTAGCCGGTGGTCAAACTGCCGCCGGTACGCCAGGTCAGGTTCCCGTCTGTCGGGACCTGGCTGGCAAGGGCGCTTGAGATCCCGATGGCC
>CAXMPL010000306.1:0-5597 GCA_964195125.1 uncultured Kiloniellales bacterium
ATGGTTGAGTACGCGGAAGCAGAATTCACTAGAGAAGAACTCGCAGAGTGGGCCGAATCCTTGGGTCGGGAGGTTGGTGTGACCCTGGCAACCCACCTTGCAGCAACTGTCACGATGTCCGACGAACAGCATCGACAGGCAATGGAGCGGGCTCGTGCAGTCTCTCAACGTCTTGCCAAGTCGAAACCACATCGCGGCCGTGGGGTGGAGAGACACCCAGAGGATTACCGACACGTGGCTCTGGAATACCTGTACCACTACCAGGCACATGGCCAACAGGTGGTCAAGACAATGACGGAAACACTCCGGACCCAGCTCTCTGAGCCCGAATTGCCGATCGGCACCGTGAGGCACTGGGTGTGGCAAGCCCGAAAGAAAGGGTGGCTCTCGAAAGGCGATAAAGGGAAAGCGGGCGCACAGCCAGGCCCTCGACTCATCGAATGGTTGAAGACTCTAGAAGAGGGAGCGGACCCACATGGGATCGATCCAGAAACGGCCTGACCGTCCGAAGCCGTGGCGTGCCCGCTACAGGGGCCCCGACGGTCGGGAGCATTCAAAGAGCTTCGCCCGGAAGGTGGACGCTGACCGGTGGGTGCGTTCCGAGGTCGCAGCCGCCGACCGCGGTATGTGGGTCGACCCGACCGCTGGCAACGTCGTCTTCGCAGATTGGGTAGGGAACTGGTGGAGAGGTTTGGCGGTGAAGCCGAAGACCGCGGCGGGTTACCAGTCACTGCTCGAGTCGAGAGTGTTGCCGACCTTCGGTGCGGTGCCGCTGCGCCGGATCACTCCTGCGATGGTGCGCGCCTGGGTCGCCGAGATGGCCGAGGAAGGATTGTCAGCGTCACGGCAGCGTCAGGCCCGCCAAGTTCTGCACGCTGCACTCGACCAGGCAGTCAGCGACGGGTACATCGGCCGAAACCCGACCGACCACGTGAAGGTTGCAGCGACCCGTCCGCGTGAGCACCGCTACCTCACCGCGACAGAAGTCGTTGCGATCGCCGCAGCCTGTGAGGGCCGCCAGGACGGCTCGGGGGTGCTAATTCGCACCCTCAGCTACGCCGGCATCAGATGGGGCGAAGCGGTGGCTCTACGGGCCAAAGCAGTTGACCCGCTGCGGCGTCGCATCGAAGTGCGAGAGTCGGCCACCGAAGTCGCCGGAAAGCTGGTGTGGGGGTCACCGAAGAACCACAAGAGCCGCGTCGTCATCGTCCCGACCTTTCTCGCCAATCGGCTGGGCGCGCACATGGACGGACTCAAACCCGAGGATCTGGTGTTTCAGTCACCGCTGGGTCAGCCGTTGCGGTCCGGGAACTTCGGTAGACGGGTGTGGCAGCCGGCGGTGGCAGCGTGCGAGCTTGACGGGCTCTGGGTCCACGACTTACGTCACACCGCGGCGAGCCTTATGATCTCAGCCGGCGCCCAGGTGAAGGCAGTGCAGCGGGCGTTGGGGCATGCCTCGGCGGCGATCACGCTGGATGTGTACGCCGGATTGTTTGACGACGATCTCGAGGCGCTCGCCGACGCTGTAGACCAGCGTTACGGCGAAGCGGACGCCGCTGATGTGGCCCAGGTGTGGCCCAAACCGACAGCCGAGGTGGTCGAACTCATACCGAAGACCACAGAAACGTAAGCAAGGCATCGGAATCCACCGTTTTGCCCCCGTAGCTCAACTGGATAGAGCAGCGGACTTCTAATCCGCAGGTTGCAGGTTCGAATCCTGCCGGGGGTACCAGGCTCTCGTACTCCCCGCTTCGATCGAGGTACTCCCGGCTTCGATCGAGTCCACCGGCCACCGGTCGCCGGCCACCTGAGACCGGACTGGAGGCGGGAGGCCGGAGACCGGAGGTGACGAGTCAAGTCGGGCTTGGACCTCGCTACCCTCGACGCTGACGGGGAAGATTCTCCGTCCACATGGTGGCCGTAGCTCAGCCTGGTTAGAGCGCCTGGTTGTGGTCCAGGAAGTCGCGGGTTCGAATCCCGTCGGTCACCCCAGCCCTCTATCACTGGAGCAGTTCTTGCACACCGAGGTCAAGGAAACGGGTCGCTTCGAGCGCACCCTGACCGTCCGGCTCGAAGCGTCGGAGCTCGAAGGCGCCAAGACACGGGCGGCCAGGACCTTGTCGAAGGAGATGAAAATCAAGGGGTTTCGCCCCGGCAAGGCGCCACTGGAGATGGTGGAGCGAATCGTCGGTGCCGACCGTCTCAAGTCCGAAGCCATCGACCTATTGCTCCCCGAAGCCGTTGCCGGTGCCATCGAGGAAGAGGAGTTCGCTCCGGCCACGACGCCGACCATCATCGCTTCTCGGGACACCGACGACGGAAGCATGGAGATCGACGTCATCATCACGCTGTGGCCGACGCTCGATGCCATACCGGACTTCTCAGGCCGCAAGGTCGAGGTGGAGCCTCCGATAGTCGAGCCGGAGGAGATCGATCGACAGATCGATGCGCTGCGGAACCAGTTCGCCGACCTGGAGGACGTTGACCGTCCCGCCATTGCCGGTGACTTCGTGCTGGTCAACGTGAGCGCCCACGATGGCGGTGTGGAGATCGAAGAGGCCGCGGCCAACGACCTGTTGTACGAGGTCGGATCGCGCAGCTTCATCCTGGGCCTCGACGAGGTGCTCATCGGGGCGGGGGTCGGTTCCATAGCCGAAGGAGAAGGAACCCTCCCCGAGGGCTTCACCGAACGGGGCGGTGACACCGTCACCCTCAGAGCGCTGGTCAAGGCAGTCAAACTCAAGCGGCTTCCCGAGCTCACCGACGAATTCATCGCCGAGGTCACCGATTTCGACTCAGAGGCAGAGCTGCGCGCCCAGCTCGAGGAGAGCATCCACGACCTGAAGGTGCAGACAGCCCGCGCCGAGTTCGAAAACCGGGCCATAGGGGAGTTCGTCGCCGACCTCGACCTCGAGCTGCCCCAGGGCCTCATCGAGGCGGAGACCGAATCGCGCATCCGCAGGGTATTCGAGAGCCTGCAGAACGATGGTGTTGGCTTCGAGGACTATCTACAGATCATCGGTCAGGATCAAGAGTCGTTCACCGAGGG
This sequence comes from uncultured Kiloniellales bacterium, assembly GCA_964195125.1. Taxonomy (GTDB): domain Bacteria; phylum Actinomycetota; class Acidimicrobiia; order Spongiisociales; family UBA5794; genus JACZST01. Next base: position 3,050 of record CAXMPL010000306.1, read on the forward strand.
GATGCAGGCCCAAGCGGTTTCGGCGTTGTCGACGCGGATTCTGCTGGAAAGCATCATCGCCATCGACGGGCTCGAGGTCGAAGACGATGAATATCGAGAGGCTGTAGAGGCCCTGGCCCGTTCGGCCGATAACAGCGTCGATGAGATCGAGCAGATCCTTGCCTCGAGTGGTCAAAAAGAAGCACTGACCAGTGATATCCTCCAGAGGAAAGCACTGGAACGGATCGCCGCGGCGGCCGAACCGGTCGACTCGGAAGGCAATGCGGTAGACCTAACGTTGAACGCTGCGTCTTCCGATCATACGGACGAAGCCCTCCCAGGGTCGTCCGACGATGTCGAGGAGTGAGATGAGTTATCTAGTCCCCACCGTTGTCGAACAGACGCCGCGCGGCGAACGAGTATTCGACATCTACAGCCGGCTGCTGAAAGACCGCATCGTGTTCCTCGGAACGCCGATCGATGATCAAGTGGCCAACATCATCATGGCCCAGCTGCTCCACCTGGAGGGTGAGGACCCCGACAAAGACATCGCCCTGTACATCAACTCGCCAGGCGGATCCACCTACGCCCTCATGGCGGTGTACGACACGATGCAATTCATCAAGCCCGACGTGGCTACGTACTGCATGGGCCTCGCCGCCTCCGCGGCTGCGGTGTTGTTGGCCGGGGGGGCAAAGGGCAAACGATTCTCGCTTCCTCACGCGCGGATCATGGTCCACCAGCCGCACGTCTCGGGCGTCGGCGGGCAGGCCACCGACATCGAGATCCACGCCAAGGAGATCCTCAAGACGCGCGAGGAGATCAATGAGATCCTTGCATTCCACACGGGCAAGACGCTTGAATTGGTTTCAGACGACACCGACCGTGACTTCTGGTTGAGTGCCCCAGAAGCGGTCGAGTACGGTGTGATCGACACCGTGCTGGAGGGCAGAACACTGGAAGCCGTCGCCGGGTAGGGGAGAGCCGAAGTGGCCAAATACGAGGGAACCGAGCTTCTGAAGTGCAGCTTCTGTGGGAAGTCGCAGAAGCAGGTGAAGAAGCTCATCGCGGGGCCCGGGGTCTATATCTGCGATGAATGCGTCGATCTGTGCAACGAGATCATCGATGAGGAGCTCACCGCCACCGAGGAGATCTCATTCACCGAGCTCCCCAAGCCCTACGAGATCTTCGACTTCCTCGATCAATACGTGGTCGGCCAGGACCTCGCCAAGAAGATCCTCTCGGTTGCGGTCTACAACCACTACAAGCGGGTGCGCGCAGGACAACGGGCGGCCGATGAAGAAGTCGAGCTGCAGAAGTCCAATATCCTGCTCGTCGGCCCCACCGGCTCCGGCAAGACCCTCCTGGCGCAGACGCTTGCCAGGATGCTCAACGTCCCGTTCGCCATCGCCGACGCCACCGCCCTCACCGAAGCCGGCTACGTCGGTGAGGACGTTGAGAACATCTTGCTCAAGCTGATCCAGGCCGCCGACTTCGACATCAAGCGTGCGGAGACGGGGATCATCTACATCGACGAGATCGACAAGATCGCCCGCAAGGCGGAGAACCCGTCCATCACCCGCGATGTCTCTGGTGAAGGGGTGCAGCAGGCCTTACTGAAGATCCTCGAAGGGACAATGGCGTCCGTGCCACCCCAAGGCGGGCGTAAGCATCCACACCAGGAATTCCTCCAACTCGACACCACCAACATGTTGTTCCTTTGCGGCGGGGCCTTCGCCGGCCTCGAAGACGTCATCGTGTCCAGAATCGGGAAGAACACAGTCGGCTTCGGCGCCGAGGTGCGCTCGGCGGAGGAGGTGCGCCCGTCCGACGTGCTCTCCGAGGTGCTCCCCGAGGACCTGCTCGCCTATGGCCTCATCCCAGAGTTCATAGGGCGGCTTCCTGTGGTGGCAACCGTCGATGATCTCGATGTGGAAGACCTGGTCCTGGTGCTCACCGAGCCGAAGAACTCCCTGGTCAAGCAGTACGCCAAGTTCTTCGAGATGGACGGGGTAGAGCTGATCGTCACCGACGAAGCGCTGGAGGCCATCGCCCAGCAGGCGATGAGGCGAGGTACCGGCGCCCGCGGGTTGCGGGCGATCATGGAGGAAGTCCTCCTCGACACCATGTACGAGCTGCCGTCGCGTTCCGACGTGGCCAGAGTCGTCATCGATGAGCAGGTCGTGCGTGACCGGGTGAACCCGACGCTGGTTCCGATCTCGGATCTCGCCTCTGCTGATTTGCCAGAAGAGCGGTCAGCGTAGGCGTTCGCGGGTCGCTCGGCTGCGGCTCGCTCCCGTAAAGAGTCGCTCGCCTCCGGCTCGCTCCCGTATCACGTACTACGTAACTGGTGTTACTTCGCGAAAGTAGCTAGTCCGTTTGCGTTGCCACGGATTGTATCTCGACGGCCACCTGGTGTAGCCATATGGTTAGGTGAGGCTGATGGTCGAATGGGGGAATCGCCCCGGCTCGGGTAATCGGGAAGGGCGGGGGCGATGGGAGACCTACGCCAGCAGGGGGAGTGGTGGAGCGGGGTCGGGACCCATGCGGGTTCCGACCCTTGCGCTTT
>CAXMPL010000307.1:0-1508 GCA_964195125.1 uncultured Kiloniellales bacterium
ACGATTTCTGATGGTTGCGATCAAGACCCGTAAGGGGAGCGAAACGCTCATCGAGCGGGGTGCACTAGACGAGTTTCGATCCGGACTTGGTGGAGAGATGCTGACGCCCGAGGATGCTGACTACGGAGAAGTACGCGAGATCTGGAACGCGATGATCGACAGCAGGCCAGCGTTGATCGCTCGTTGCCTAGACGCGGACGATGTTGTCCATTCCGTCAAGTTCGCCCGAGCTCATGATCTCCTGATTTCCGTTCGCGGGGCCGGGCACAACATCGCAGGCAATTCGCTCGCCGACGGCGGTCTTCTTATCGATCTGACGCAGCTGGCTGCGGTCGAGATCAACGCAGAAGCCAAGACGGCGCAGGTAGAACCTGGGGCAACCCTCGGCGACGTCGACGCTGCAACTCAGACCTTCGGCCTGGCGACACCGACCGGTATCAACTCCACGACGGGAATAGCCGGACTCACCCTCGGTGGTGGGTTTGGTTGGCTCAGCCGTAGCTACGGATTGACGATCGACAACCTGCTGTCCGCCGACGTTGTCACGGCAGGGGGTGAGCTAGTAACGACGAGCGAATCGAACCATCCCGACCTATTTTGGGGAATACGCGGCGGTGGGGGCAACTTCGGGATCGTCACCTCATTTGAGTATCGGCTTCATGAGGTGGGACCCGAGTTGCTGTCCGGGCTCATCGTCCACGATGCAGGAGATGCGGTCGCTGCGTTGGAGTTTTACCGCGAGTTCGCGGCCCAGGCCCCAGACGAGCTGACGACCTGGGTAGTGATGCGGAAGGCGTCGCCGCTGCCGTTCCTCGACGAGGCGGTGCACGGTACCGACGTGGTGCTGTTCGCACTGCTGTACAACGGAGACATAGCCGATGGCGAAGAAGCAGTCGCATCCCTGCGCGCTTTTGGCAGTCCAGTTGGTGAACATGTCGGGCCGACTCCATATGTCGATTGGCAGCAGGCTTTTGATCCGCTGTTCACGCCTGGCGCGAGGAACTACTGGAAGTCTCACAATTTCGGCGAACTGTCAGACCAGACGATCAACATCCTCGTCGCCTATGCACACGACCTTCCTTCCGGTTTCTCGGGGATCTTTATCGACCAGATGGGAGGTGAGACCAGCCGGATTGCAGGCGATGCCACCGCCTATGTTGGTCGCGACGCCGCGTTTGTTCTCAATGTTCATGCCCGATGGGAGGATCCTGCGGACGATGATCGGTGTGTCGCGTGGGCTCGTGAGTTCTTCGACGCGACGTTGCCGGGGGCCATCGACGGCGCATATGTGAATTTCATGACGGCCGATGAGTCAGGCCGTGTGGAAGCGGCCTACGGTGCGAACCATGAGCGGCTGGTCGCCGTAAAGGACCACTACGACCCGGACAATATGTTCCGGCTCAACCAGAACATCGCTCCGAGCGGCACACGATAGAGGGGGAGAGCCCCGCGGCTGATGGCGTATCAGCAAGGCTAGACAGGTAGCGCATAGCGGCACATATGCGCTA
>CAXMPL010000308.1:0-4288 GCA_964195125.1 uncultured Kiloniellales bacterium
GCCAACCTCGCCGCCTCGCGTTGGGTCACCCCCCGACTCAACGCACGCAACACGACATGAACCTTGGCCCACGGTGTCTTCGGATAAGCCACAAACCCTCCCCAGGTCATGGCTTGTTGCGATCACCACTTGAAGACACTCCCGGATACGCCGGTGTGAGCCCGCGGAATGGCGAATCGCGTACCCTGGGTTGGTGACCTCGTATACGCCGGTGTGAGCCCGCGGAATGGTCGTCCGACTGTCCTAGAGCGTGGCGGCGAGATCGGCGACCATCTGTGAGGCGTTGCCCTCGAGTGGGTCGCCGTGGCCGAAGTACACCGAGTCGAAAGAAAGAGCAGCGAGCTTCTTAATCGACTCTGCGGCCTGCGCCATATCGCTGGTGAACCGCGGGTTGGCACCGCCAACGCCGCCCTCGGAGCCGGCTACACCACTGCCGGCGCCGTTGATGGCGTCACCGACAATGACGACACCGGCAACCGGATCGAGGACGGTGATCGATCCAGGGGTGTGGCCCGGTGTCTCGATGATCGAAAGGCCAAAGACCGTGTCCCCATCTCCGACAGGAGTCAACGGGCGGGGTGAGGCAATGGAAGGGATGTCGGCTTCCCCTGCATACCCAAACGCCTCGGACGCATTGTCCATCACCGGTCCCAGGCTGCCGATGTGATCCGGATGCCGGTGAGTGAGGATCACGTTGCCCACGTCGTTCCAGCCGAGACCGACCTCGCTCAGCCCGGCTTCGATGTCTCCCGCGTTCCCCGGATTACCGGTGTCGACGATCACGGCCTCCGTACCGCGCACCAGAACGTAGGCAGAGACATTGCCAAGGTTGACCCTGGTCACGCTGACGCCGCCGGAAGCTTGAGGCTCGGCCTCGCTGGTGGTGGTTTCCTTCGCAGTTGTTGAGGTTGAGTCGGTACCGCTGGTGGGGGTTGGATCCCCCGAAGTAGTGGTCGAATCGCCGCTGCTGGTTGTGCACGCAGCGATCCCGGTGCCGAGGATGGCGATGGCGAACACGCCCCGACCGAACTCGGTCACGAACGTTCGCCTCGTCACCTGGTGCATGTTGACGATGTTCATGTGCGCCAGCCAGGCTACTCCAGCAAGCTGGTGCGGGGGTCCGGCCGGGTCGCTAGTCGAAGTGCAGCTGGCCCTCTACCAGCCATTCGGCCATCTTCTCGGGATCGCTCTGCCAGCCACGGCCGGAGAAACTCACCACCTGATCACGCTCCAGGGCTTCGGCGGCCGACTCCCGGGGCCAGATATCTTCGGCGGCGACCATCATCCGGGTCTTGATGTAGTCCTTGGTGACATTGAACACCATGTCGTCGGTGGCTTGGGGTCGAGCCTTGTTTCGGCCGGAGTCAGCTGTTCATGCGTTGGCCGCCCGAAACACGGGCAGGCTTCGTTCGACCATGGCGGGGGTGCCGGTGAGCGAGATGCGGAAGTGGCCGGGCGACTCGCAGGTGGTGCCGGGGAGGACCAGCACCTTGTGCTCGGCGAGGCGCTCGACGAAGGCGACGTCGTCTGGCTCCGGTGACCTGACCCAGAGGTAGAACGTCCCCTCTGGCGATCGCAAGCTGTAACCCATGGCGGTTAGCTCGTCGACAAACCAGTCCCGTTTTCGCTCCAATTCGACCAGGTCGATGGAGAGCCGTTCCAAGTCATCGATGGCGTACTGCATCAAGGCGCTGGGGAAGAGCCAGCCACCGGCGACCTGCGCCATGAAAATGGCGTCGCGCAACGCTTCACGGTCGGCCATCGTCGGAGCCAATGCGAGCCAGCCGATCCGCTGTCCCGGTGTCAGCAGCACCTTGCCGTAGCTGTACGCGATGAGCGTTTGTGAGTAGTACTGGGCCGGGCTGGTAAAAGTGGCGTCGCTGAACACGAGCCGCGAATACGGCTCATCCGAGAGCAGGTAGATCGGCGATCCGTACCTCCCCGAGGCTTCGGTGAGGATCTCGGCGAGGCGCTGCAGCGTCGCCGGTGGGTAGATGCGCCCGGTGGGGTTGTTCGGCGTGTTGACGATGACCATCCGGGTGCGCTCGGTGATCGCCGAAGCGATGGCGTCGAGGTCGAGGTCGTAATCGTCTTGGCGAACCGTGACCTTGATTGGTGTGGCGCCGACAGACATGATCATGGCTTCGTAGAAGAACCAGGGCGGGATGGAGTAGACGACCTCGTCACCGGGATCAACCAGCGCCGCTAGGGCGACCGCGATCGCTCCGAAGGCCCCAGGGGTCATGGCGATGGCTTCTGGCTCGAACGGCTGGCCCCTCCACGCTTCGAGGTGTTTGGCGACCGACCGTCGTGGCTCGTCCTCGGATCGCTTGTAGGCAAAGTGATCCTTATCGAGAGGTGTGGCCACATCGATGAGTGCCGAGGCAAAGCCGTCGACGGCGACCTCCTGGGGGTTGCCGAAGGCGAAATCCGACACGTCCGGATCGTGTCGGTAGCGGTCCCAGGTGTCGATGAAGGTCAGGAAGGTTGCGTTCGCCCTGGCGATTTGTTGGATGCGCTTAGCCGGCATGGGGTTCTTTCTGTGAGGGGTCGCTGAAGAATATCGCAGCGAGGTGCCGGCTACTCCGCGCCTGGGGCCTCCATCCGCTTCCCGAGCTCGCCGGCGATCACCATCAGCATGACAAGCCCGATGAGTGCAGCGGCGATGATGAAGGCAAGCACGTCCGGGTCGTCGGAGAAGTTCTGTGCCGCAACGACCAACGCAGCAGACAGGTTCCGTTGTCCGGTGCCGAGCCCCAGCACCGAACGGACACCAGGCTGCGATCCGCCACTCACATAACCGATCACCAGGCCCCCGATGATGAGCACCACGGCGGCCACGATGCCTCTGGTGCCAATCAGGCCCACGATCGAACTCCAGTTGGCGATAACCCCTGCCACGACGAGGAGGGCGATTGCCACACTGGAGACCTGCCCGAGTAGCGGGCTCAGCGCGTCGGCGACGCCTTCGTAGCGCCATTTGAAGAAAGCCCGATGGCCAGCGGCAGGATCATCAGGAAGATCAGCGACGAGGCGATTTCCCACGCATTGATCTCGACGCCTTCGAGCATGAGCGGCAGCGCGATCGGCATATAGACAACGGTCACCACCATCAGCAGCACCATCAACCCCACCGAGAAGGCGATGTCACCCTTGGCAACCCCGGCGAGTTTTGGGAGGAAGGGTGCGCCGGCAGCGGTGGCGATGAGGATGAGGCCGATGAAAAGGCTCTCGTCGAGGGAAAGGACGAGATCGATCAGGTAGGCGAGCAGCGGAACCGCGATGAAGTTCACCGCTAGCGCGATCAGCACCAATCGTACGTGGCGCAGCGGGGTGATGATTTGAGGAACGGTGAGGCTGAACCCCATGGAGAGCATGCTCGATAGCACGAACACCAGCACCGATACCCCGACGATGGCGTCCAGAGCCATGCCTTCCATGTTGTTACCTCCTAATCGCCTAGCCACCGACCGGGACAACCGTCACTTCGACCTCTTCGGTCGGGTTCCCATGAGTGATCGCCAGGTTCGCCATGTCGCTGATGTAGATGAGTTGTCCATCTGAAGTGATTCGTGCCGACACCGCGTAGGTGTTGCGCTCGTCGATCTCGTCGGGGTCGTAAGGCAGTCTGTAGGAAACGGGCAGCTGATTGCCGTTGATCTCGATGGTTTCCAGGGAGATCAACGCCGACGCTACATCCTGGAGCGATGTGTCGCGCAACTCCACTTGCAAGACAGCGTTTTCCGGCAACCCCTTTCGATCGATCTTGGTCACCGTCCCGGCGACCGAATCGCCGGCAGACGAACACGCCGCTGCCGGCACCCGGACGGCGATCCCGAAGGCGGTCAACCGGTACATGCCTTGCCCCTCCCGCTGTGAGCGGGTCCGCATCATCGCAGGCCGAGGGCTGCTCCGACCATCGCGCCGTCCCCGGTTGCGGCCGACGCACACCGCCGGGCATACTGGGCGCTATGACCCCGACCGACTACCCGGAGCGAAGTCAAGCGACGACGGCCCTGGTTCTTGGCATCGTTGGCATGTTCTTTGCCGTAATTGCGCCGTTCGCCTGGAAGTTCGGCCATGACGAGCTGAAGGCCATCGATGACGGGCGGCGATCACCTGACGGGAGCGGGATGGCAACGGCGGGACGCATCCTGGGGATCATTGGGACCGTGTTCTTGGCTGTGGGCGTCCTCGTGCTCCTCTTGCTGGTGCCGGTCTTCGTCTCCACGACGTGACGAAATTGGGAGCCGCCGGAATAACCGGGGTCATGCATAGGATCTGACGC
>CAXMPL010000309.1:0-11917 GCA_964195125.1 uncultured Kiloniellales bacterium
GCGACGAGTTCGAGTTGCTGTCGAGCCGTCTGCGGGCCTTGAAGGAAGCGACCGACGACATGATGACCAACGCCTTACGCGACCACGACGCCATCCGCCGAGTCCTCGACGAATAAGAGGCTCCTCATATGAGGCGCGATCACGTCTTTTCGCTAGGACCAGCTGCGGAGCCGTGGCCCGAGCGGGCCGTAGCCATGAGCGGGAAAACAGAGGCTCCGCTAATGGTGCGCGACCACGTCCTTTCCCTAGGACCACCTGCGGAGCCGGTGGCCCGAGCGGCCCGCCGCGAAGCGGCATGAGCGGGAAAACAGAGGCTCCGCATATGAGGCGCGACCACGTCCTTTCCCTAGGACCACCTGCGGAGCCGTGGCGCGAGCGGCAAGAGCGGGAGAAATCGCGCTCCTCATTCGGTGCGCGGTCGCGCGGGAACCACAACAGAGCAGCGGATCGTCATATCAATAACGGTACGGCGGCGCTGCGCGATGGCCGATACCTAAAGCAGCAGTACGCTCGGAGGCATGTCGATGTCGAAATCGGCGACAAAACGACTCCAACAGCTGAATACGGATCGGGGCAGGACCACAGGAGATAGGTCCGGGAGCCGACCACCCTCGTTCGGACCACCTGGTGAGGACGATCAGGTCGTCTCCCGGTTTGCATTCGCTGCTGGGACGATCATGATCTTCCTCCTCATCGCAGTGGCGGCAGCCTTCTTCGGGACGAGGGCGATCCAGGGAGATCTCGAAGCGCGGACCGAACGGGCCCTTCGCATCGCCGGGTTCCAGGACATCACGGCCGCGGTGACCGGCTTCGACGTCACGCTGCGGGGCTATTACCACGAGACGCAGTCGGGAGACAACGCCACGGCGGCGGTCGCCGCCGTCAACGGGGTTGGGAACATCGATGCGTCCTCTCTGGTTGTCATCGAGGTTTCGGATGTCGACCCGACCGCAATCAGCGGCCGGGTGATGACCTTCGCCTGGGCGAATGGCACCCTCACCATCAGCGGTGACGTGGCGACGGAGGCCATCCAAAGCTACCTCGAGACGGAGCCGGCAGGTTTCGTCGATGCAGAGGACCAGGCGGTGTTCAGCTCGGTAGACGCCTCCGACGTTGCCGTCATCGAAGACCTCGCCGAAATCGAGGGGATTGCGGATGAGACCGATTGGATCGGGAACGCGGTGGCGCTGCTGCGTTCGCTCGCCACAGGCCTTGACGAAGGGCAGCTCATCATCAACCCGTCCGGGAAAGTGGTGCTCACCTCGGGTGAGGTCGAGACCAGGCAGGAGAAACGAGACATCACCGACGACGGCGAGGCGGCCACACTTGCCCTGGAGGCCGACGGGTTCTCGGTGATCCCTGGGCTCATTCTTCCCCCAGAGGTCCCTGTGGCCACCGCAGAGGAGGTCGAGGAGCTCACCCAGACGCTGACCGAGCTCATCGGCGACAAGGTCGTCGAGTTCGAGCTGAACCAGGCCGACCTCACCGATGAAGGGAAAACGCTCCTCGACGAGATCCTGGTGTCCCTTCTCGAGCTCCCACATGTCGCCGTCGAGATCGCAGGCCACGCCGATGCCTCAGGCACCCCGGAACACAATCTCGACTTGTCGGAACGCCGCGCTCAGGCGGTTCTCGACTACTTCGTGACCCAGGGTGAGTCGCCCGATCGATTCATCGTTGTCGGTTATGGCGATATACAACCGGTGTCGGCGACGGCAACGCCGGAACAGAACCGTAGGATCGAGTTCATCCCACAGGAGGGATAATTGCTCTACGTCGGCTCCCAGATCGTGTTGTGGATCTTGATCGCTACCGCCTTCGGGTTTGCGATCGGATGGCTCATTCGCGGTCGCCGGGGCATGCGTACCGCTCGCAAGAGACGCTTCTAGAAGGGTTGCGACCGGACCTGACCGTCGGCGTGGTCGGCTACGCTGGATCTCCCCATCCGCCGGAAGAGTCATGAGCCTTCAACAACTGCCCGCCCTTTTCACCGAGTTCAAGGATCTAGCTACCGCCTACCTGCGTCAGGAGACTGTTGAGCGGGCCGAGGAGCTGCGCAGGCTCGGCGGGTTCTCATTCGGGGCGGCGCTCGCCTGGGCGTTCGCCATCATCCTGCTGGCGGTAGCCGGGATGCGGGCGATCGTCGATACCCTCCCCGACAGTCCGTATTGGGAAGCGTTTGGGTATTTGGTTGCCGTGGTCGGGCTTGCCGCGCTCGGCGCGTTGCTCTACCAGCTCGGACCCAAACCCTCGGAGGAGAGCGGATGACACCGAACACCATCACTCGCGACGACCTCGAGGGCAAGCTCCGCGAAATCGAGGACGTGGTCGACACCACCGTAAGGGACGCTTCGCGGTGGATCATCGGCGGCCTGGCAGTGGCAACCGCCGTCTTCATCGGCTGGAGGATCTACCGGTCGCGCACTCAGAAGATCACGGTCGAGGTCTATACCCAGTAAATGAGACTGTTGTTCGCCCTCATCGATCGCTGGTGGGCAAACCGCTTCCACCCGTGGGTCCAGGTTGGCTTCGACGCCATGATCGACGGCTCGAGGCGCGGAGACACCAAGCGGGTAGCCCTCGGCTTGGCCCAATTGATAGCTGGGATAAGTCGCCGCCACGGACGACCGCGTCGCCTGATCTATTCAGCCGAGATAGAAGCTGGCCAGTCCATCGGCATCCGGGTGGTTCGACGCGGCGCGGTGGTCGGCGAGCTCGAGATCCCGACACCGGGGTCCTGATGTTCCGCAACCGCCAGACGATGGTGAAGGTGCTCATCTGGGTGATCGTGCTGATGATGGTGTTGTCGCTTGCGGTGGCGATCGTGCCGGCGTTGGGCTAACGCCCAACGAGTATTCCGTATTACGTACAACGTATTGCGGAGGTGCTGTTTGGTTATCGTGATACGTAATACGTGATACGTAAGACGCATCGGGCGTAGCCCGATGCTTTCTTTCGCGGTTCAGGCATAACGGTTCTGCTTAGGGGTTCTGATACGTACGCCGAAACGACACTATGGCCTACACTCGAAAACGAAGGCGGTCGACTCCGTTGAGGAGGTAGCGGACAGTGAGCCGGCAGGACGCTGAACAGCTCGAGGCGACGATTCGTATGCTCGAGGACGAGATCGACGTCCTCAGAAGCCGCCTCCACGACGGACCGCGCCGGGTGCGGATGCTCGAAGAGCGCGTGCTCGAGGCCCGCGGCAAGATGGCGCAGGCCGCCGGCCAGAACGAGAAGCTCAGCGCCGCTCTCCAGGAGACTCGGGAGCAGCTTGCGCTTCTCAGGGAGGAAGTCGAGAAGCTCACCGCACCTCCGAACCCATTCGGCACCGTGCTACGGGTCAACGAGGACGGCACTATCGACGTCAACGCCAACGGCAGGAAGCTGCGGGTGAATGTCGAGCCCACGGTCGAGATCAAGGCGCTCGGCATCGGCCAGGAAGTGATCCTGAACGAAGCCTTCAACGTTGTCGATGTCCGAACCTATGAACAGCGCGGCGAGGTGGTGACGGTCAAGGAGACGCTCCAGGACGACCGTCTGATCGTATTGGGCAGAGCCGACGAGGAACGGGTAGTCGAGCGGGCGGAATCCCTTGAAGGCACATTCCTGCGTCCAGGCGATCATGCCCGAATGGACCCGGTGACCGGACTTGTTTTCGAGAAGTTGATCCGCCCAGAGGTCGAGGAGCTGATCCTCGAGGAGATCCCCGATATCACCTATCGCGACATCGGGGGCCTCGTCGAGCAGATCGAGATCATCCAGGACGCCATCGAGCTGCCGTACCTCCACAAGAAACGGTTCGCCGCTTACAACCTCACCGCTCCCAAAGGCGTGCTCCTATACGGCCCTCCTGGATGCGGAAAGACGCTGATCGCCAAAGCGGTCGCCAATAGTCTGGCCAAGGCCGTCGCCGCCAAGGAAGGCAGTGAGGATACGCGGTCCTACTTCCTCAACATCAAGGGCCCTGAGCTTTTGAACAAATACGTGGGCGAGACCGAACGTCAGATCCGACTGATCTTCCAGCGGGCCAAAGAGAAGTCGGACGAGGGCGTGCCGGTCATCGTGTTCTTCGACGAAATGGACTCCTTGTTCAGGACCAGGGGAACCGGCGTGTCCTCTGACGTTGAGTCGACCATCGTTCCCCAGCTGTTGTCCGAGCTCGATGGGGTGGAAGCGTTGAAGAATGTGATTGTGATCGGCGCCTCCAACCGGGAGGATCTCATCGATCCAGCGATTCTGCGACCGGGCAGGCTCGACGTGAAGATCAAGATCCAGCGCCCCGGTCGCGAGGCCGCCCGCGAGATCTTCCGGATCTACCTCGAGCCCGACCTTCCCTACGACCGCAAAGAGCTCAAGCGCTACGGTGACGAGACGGCTCCGATGATCGATCACCTCGTCGACGTCGTGGTTGACAAGATGTACGAAGAGAGCGAGGACAATCGGTTCCTCGAGGTCACCTATGCGAATGGCGATCGAGAGGTGTTGTATTTCAAGGACTTTGCCTCGGGGGCGATGATCGAGAACATCATCAGGCGAGCCAAGAAGGACGCGATCAAGCGCGAGATCGCGGGCGGTCCTCCCGGCCTCAAGACCAACGATGTCGTGACCGCAGTCCGACAGGAGTTCCGCGAGCACGAGGATCTACCGAACACGACCAATCCTGATGACTGGGCCAAGATCTCGGGGAAGAAGGGCGAGCGCATCGTGTATGTGCGCACCCTGATCGAGGGAGACCGCGACAGCAGAGCCGTCGAAGCCGTCACCCCGGGCCAGTATCTTTGACGGCACATGGCGCTCCCTAAGGTCCTCGGGACCGAGACAGAGTTCGGGATAACGGTTCTCCACCAGAGTGACTTCAACCCGGTCCACGCCTCTTCTGCCCTCATCAACGCCTATACGCGCGGGGCACGGATCCAGTGGTCGTTCGAGGAAGAGTCGCCGGGAAGGGACATCAGAGGCTTCGGTGTCGAGGATGGCCCTGGAATCGACCTGGAGGCAGGCCTGGTCAACTCGGTCCTCACCAACGGTGCCAGGCTCTACGTCGACCATGCCCACCCCGAATATTCCACGCCGGAATGCGCCGATCCCTTTGCGGCCGCGTTGTACGACAAGGCGGGTGAGGTCATCATGGCGAGGGCGGTTGAGGCTGCCAGCGCGCTGCTAGGCGATGGCGAACGCCTCGTCGTGCATAAGAACAACAGCGATGGCAAAGGCAACTCGTATGGAGCGCACGAGAACTATCTGATCGCTCGTGAGCTGCCGTTTGGTGACGTCGTGGCCCATCTCACGCCGTTCCTGGTCAGTAGGCAGATATTCACCGGATCAGGAAAAGTCGGGTCAGAGAACGGACGGCCGGAGGTCGACTTCCAGATCAGCCAGCGTGCCGATTTCTTCGAAGAGCAGGTTGGCCTGGAGACGACGCTGAAGCGACCGATCATCAACACCAGGGACGAGCCGCACGCGGACCCGTCCCGGTACCGGCGCCTGCATGTGATCATCGGTGACGCAACCATGAACGAGGTACAGACCTACTTGAAGGTGGGCACTGCGGCGCTTGTTCTGGATGCAATCGAAGACGGCGCCCTACCAGAGCCGATCAGCCTTGCCGATCCGGTCGAGGCGGTGTGGGCGGTGAGTCACGATCCGACACTCAAGCGTGGCTTCGAAACTGCGAGCGGTTCGATGACCTCACTGGACATCCAGTGGCAGTACTTCGAGTGGTTGACTAAGTACGCCAGGTCGGTGGAGCTTGGTGCGGTGTACGAGGACGTGTTGACGCAATGGGAGTCGATCCTCACTGATCTCGAGAGGGACCCGGCGACCACAGCCGACCGACTCGATTGGACCGCAAAGCAGCAAATCCTCGAGGCCTATCGGGAACGCGATGGGCTTGCCTGGGACGATCCGAAGCTGCGTTTGCTCGATCTGCAATACCACGACGTCGACCCGGCGCGAGGCCTGTACGGACGCCTCGTCGCCAGGAAGAGGGTGCGACGACTGTTCACCGATGACGACGTTGAACGGGCGGTCATCGAACCGCCAAAGGACACCCGCGCCTACTTCCGTGGCCAGTGCATGGCTCGGTACCCGGGATCGGTGGTCGCAGCCAACTGGGATTCGCTCGTCTTTGACGTCGGGGAAGAAACACTCAAACGGGTTCCTATGATGGAGCCGCTGCGCGGCACAGAAGATCATGTAGGGGAGCTGCTCGACGCTTGCGAGGACGCGGCAGCATTGTTGAGTGCTCTCGGAGGCGACGATGGCTGAACAAGAACGACCACAGCGGAAGTCGGATCGTGCGGAGGAGAAGCAGACCTCCGAGGACGTCGAAACCACAACGGCCGACGCCGCAGACGAGCTCACGGAACGCATCGACGACCTGCTGGACGAGATCGACACGGTCCTCGAGGAGAATGCCGAGGAATTCGTGAAGAACTACGTGCAGAAGGGTGGACAGTGATCGGCGATCCTCCTTCCCTGGGCACGCTTTCGTCGAGTGAGATTGTCCCGGAGTCCAGCTTTTCGGCCCTGCTCGAACACAACGGCCTACAGCCGAGGTGGCCGATCGAGCACGCCGGCGACTTGGAAGTGCCACAGGCGACAACGGTGTTGGCGCTTCGCTGGGCGAACGGGGTAGCCATGGCAGGGGACCGCCGCGCCACAGCAGGCAATATCATCGCTCACCAACGGGTGAAGAAGGTCTACCGCGCAGACGAATTCTCGGCCGTCGCCATCTCGGGGACTGCGGGGATGGCACTGGAATTGACCAAGCTGTTCCAAACGGAGCTGGAACATTACGAGAAGATCGAGGATGTTCGCCTGAGCCTCGACGGTAAAGCCAACTATCTGGCCAGGATGGTGCGAAACAACCTCCCTCTCGCTGTTCAGGGCCTGGCGGTAGTGCCGCTGCTGAGCGGATATGACGAAGCCGACGGCACAGGCAAGCTGTACAGCTATGACGTTATCGGCGGGCGTTACGAGGAACAGAACTATGCGACCACCGGCTCCGGCGGGTCCGAGGCCAAGGCATTCCTCAAGGGCGCGTGGCGACCTGACCTCGACGAGGCCGAGGCGCTGCACATCGCCATCGAGGCTCTCGTAGCCGCCGCCGAGGAGGATTCGGCGACCGGCGGTCCTGATCCGAAGCGTGCCATCTACCCGAACCTCGTGACGGTCACCTCCGACGGATACCGGGAGATCTCCGATGAGGAGATCGCTCCCATCGTCGACCATGTGCTGGAGAACAGGCCATGACCGCTCAGTTCTACGTCCCGCCCGAGCAGCTGATAAAGGATCGGGCCGAGTTTGCCCGCAAAGGGATCCGGCGGGGGAGGCCGATCGTGGTGATCGAATATGCCGAAGGGATTCTGCTCATCGGGGAAAACCCCAGCCGCTCGCTGCACAAGATCGCAGAGATCTACGATCAGGTGGCGTTCGCCGCCGTTGGTCGCTTCAACGAGTTCGAGACGCTGCGCGTCGCTGGGATCCGTTACGCCGACGTCAAGGGATTCGCCTATGCCAGGGCCGATGTGACCGGAAAGGGGCTGGCCAACGCCTACTCCCAGACCGTGGGCCAGATCTTCACCCACGAGATCAAACCATACGAGGTGGAGGTCATCGTCGCCGAGCTCGGCGAGGACGAAAACCATATCTATCACGTCCGCTTCGACGGCACCCTTCGCGACGAGCATGGATCTGCCGTGATCGGCGGCGACGAGGACGCAATCAGAGAACGTATGGCCGAGGCGTACCAGCCGGACCTTGATTTGGGAGCGGCGATGACGGTGGCGACGGCCGCAATCGCAGAAAGCTCGGAAGAGGACATCTCCGGTGATGCGTGGGAAGCGGCCGTGTTGGACGCAAATCTCGGGCGCAGGAAGTTCCGTAGGCTCGATCTCGAGGAGATCGCCGCCGCGGTGTAGAGGGAGTCCCGAGTCCTGAGTCCTGAGTCACGGGTCCTGAGTCTTGAGCGATGACTGGCCTTGATTCACTCTGTGTTCGTGATCACCGCGCTCGCCTTATCGACCTGATCCGCACGCACCCAGATCTCCGTATCCGCGAGCTCGCCGAGGCTGATCGGATATGGGCCAAAGTTCTCTCCGTGCATCCGCACATCGATGCCGGCGGCGCGGAGCCGCGCCGCCGTGATCTGTGCCTCATTGGGGTCCCCGACTGTCAGCAGCGGCACAAACGGTGCCTTTTTAGAGCGTGCACACATAGGTAACCCCTCGTCTCGACAGAAGTGGAGCTATTTTCCCGCTCTTGCTGCTTCGCAGCGGGCCGCTCGGGCCCCGGCTCCGCGGATTCTCTTCTTCGCCAAAACTCAGATCGCGTCTCATCCGCTTCGCCTTCGGTTTCCCGCTCTTGCTGCTCCGCAGCGGGCCGCTCGGGCCCCGCCTCAGCAAATGGCGTTTCCGACAGAGACTGGATCGCGCTCCATTGCGGAGCTTCTTATCACTCATTGGGGTGATTCTTGCCGAAGACGAGCAGGTGGTATGCCGATACATCCAGCAGCGGTACGCTGGAGGATATGGAACGTCGGATTTTCGGCATCGAAAACGAGTACGGCGTCACCTGCACGTTGCGGGGACAACGCAGGCTGTCGCCCGACGAGGTAGCGCGGTACCTGTTTCGCCGGGTGGTCTCCTGGGGCAGGTCGTCGAACGTGTTTCTCGAGAACGGGGCCCGGTTGTACCTCGATGTCGGGAGCCATCCTGAGTACGCGACACCGGAGTGCGACGCCCTCGTCGATGTGGTCGCGCATGACAAGGCGGGCGAGCGAATCCTGGAGGATCTGGTCCGAGCGGCAGAGGAGCGGCTGATCGAAGAGGGTATTCGCGGAGATATCTACCTCTTCAAGAACAACACCGATTCGGCCGGCAACTCGTACGGGTGCCACGAGAACTACCTCGTCGGGCGTCGTGGTGACTTCCAGCGCACGATCGACACCCTGATTCCCTTTTTCGTGAGCAGACAGATCTACTCGGGCTCCGGAAAACTGCTGCAGACGGCTCGCGGCACCGTGTACACCCTGGCGCAGCGCGCCGAGCACATCTGGGAGGGGATCTCGTCGGCGACCACCAGGAGCCGACCCATCATCAATACCCGTGACGAGCCCCATGCGGACGCCGAGCGCTACCGGCGGCTCCATGTGATCGCCGGAGATTCCAACATGTCCGAGTACGTAACCTTCGTCAAGATCGGCACGACTGCAGCGTTGTTGCAGATGCTGGAGGCCGATGTCGTGTTCCGCGACCTCAGCCTGGAGAACCCGATCCGGGCCATCAGGGAGATCTCCCATGATCCGTCGTGTCGTCGCCTGGTACGGCTGGCCAACGGGCGTGAGCTGTCGGCACTCGATATCCAATGGGAGTATCTGGAGCGGGTGATGCGCTACTCGCGGACCGCAGGTTTCCCTGCCCAGGTCGAACAGGCCATCGGCATGTGGGAACACCTTCTCACCGGCCTTGAGAAGGATCCGATGTCGCTCAACCGCGAGGTCGACTGGGTGATGAAGCTCCATCTGATCGAGAAATACCAGGCCCGCCACGATCTGGCCATGTCCTCGGCTCGTCTCGGGCTTCTCGACCTCGCCTACCACGACGTCAATCGTGACCGGGGGCTGTACTACTTGTTGGAGCGACGGGGGATGACCGAGCGTGTCGTCACGGACGAGCAGGTCAATGAGGCTACGACGACGCCGCCGGCGACGACGAGAGCCCGGCTGCGCGGGTCGTTCATCAAGGCAGCTAAGGCCAAAAAGCGGGACTTCACCGTTGATTGGGTCCATCTGAAGCTCAACGACCAGGCGCAGCGAACTGTGTTGTGCAAGGACCCGTTCCGTGCGGTCGACGAGCGGGTGGAAAAGCTGATCGAGAGCCTCTGAGAAGGCGCTCTACGCCTTTCTCAGAGGCGTATTACGTATTACGTACAACGTATTACGACCACCCCTTGCCTCCCCCTCAGGCGGAGGTGCCGCGCCTTGGCGAGGCGGAGGGGGTCAGACCGTTGTCGCGACCAGGGCTTGACCCCCTTCCCCGCCTCCGGCGGTTCTCCCCCCGATTGGGGGGAGAAACAGGGGGGAGCAAAGACCCCAACCGTCCGCTCGGTGCGGATTCGTGAGACGTGATACCTAATACTGGGTACGACGGGTACCGTCGTACCCCATGCAGAAAGTCATCGAGCGCATCCTCAACCTGCTGGCGTTGTTGCTGACGACCGATCATCCCGTGAGTGCAGAGGAGATCCGGTACACGGTCGCCGGCTACGACGACAAGGGCGACGAAGCCTTTCGCAGGACATTCGAACGCGACAAAGACCTGCTTCGCCAGATCGGGGTTCCGCTTCAGCTGGTGGCTACCGACGCGTTCGAGGTGGAGCACGGCTACGTGGTACCCCAGGCCGAATACGCATTGGAGGATCCGGGGCTCACCGAAGAGGAGCGGGCCGCTCTCGGCCTTGCCGTTCAGGCGGTCCGCTTCGGCGGCCAGCCGTCTGGGCCCGATGCAATCCTCAAGCTCGGTGGCGCCATCGCCGCCGACTCAGTGGTGCCGGTGGGTGCCGACCTCGGCCCCGAGGCGGATATGGTGGCCGAAGTATTCTCCGCCGTCGCCGATCGCCGGTCGGCGACGTTCGACTACCGCGGCCGCACCAGGGTCGTCCACGCCTACGGCTTGGTTCACCGACGTGGCCACTGGTATCTCGTTGGGCCGGAGGCCGGCGATATCGTGAAGGTCTACCGACTGGATCGGGCCGAGAACCTAGAGGTCGGAGATCGTGATGTGTTCGAGCGCCCGAGCGGATTCCGTGCCAAGGATGCGGTAGCAAACATGCCATGGGACCAGGGCACAGAGGCGCTTCGGGCAACTATCCATTTCGATCCGGAGGTGGCGTGGATCGCAGAACGCGAGTTGGGAGTGGCCGAGTCCGTGACGCGAGGCGAGGACGGAGGAATCGACGTGGTGCTCGAGGTCGGCGCAGTGCCTCCGCTGCTGAGCTGGCTCATCGGATTCGAGGATCGGGCCGTGATTCTCGAGCCCGCACACCTGATCGACCAGTTCGTAGAACTGATAAGGGGTGGGTCATGAGTGCCCCGCGAACCGCCCGTCGGTTGAACCGACTGCTGGCGACGCTGCCGTGGCTCATTGCCAACCCGGGTTCCAGCGTGGATGAGGTCGTCGAGCGATTCGATTACGACAGGGACCAGCTGGCGAAGGATCTTGCGACGGTATTCGTTTGTGGCCTCCCCGGGTATGGCCCTGGTGACCTCATGGTCGCCTACATCGACGAGGATGAGGTGATCGTCGAGATGGCCGACTACTTCGCTCGACCGGTTCGGCTGACCGCGATCGAGGCCCTGGGTCTCTTGGCCGCCGGTCGAGCTCTTCAATCGTCTGGGCAAGGTCCGGCGGCGCTCGACAGTGCAGTGGAGAAGTTGCAGCGCGTCGTCCTCCCCGATGCAGACGAAGCGGTGGTCGTCGAGCTTCCGGAGCCTCCGCTGGTTCCGGAGCTTCGGGCCGCCGCCGCCGGCGGGTCGGTAGTAGCAATCGAGCACAGCTCGGTTGCCACCGGCGAGGTGACGATCAGAGACATCGAGTCCTGGGCGGTGTTCTCGACGCTGGGCAACTGGTACGTGTCGGCCTGGTGCCGCTCGGCGGAAGCGGAACGTGTGTTTCGCATCGACCGCATCCGGACCGCCGAGGTGACGGGCGAAACCTTCGCGCCAAAGGCAGAGCCGCCGGAGCCAGAGGTCCGGTACACCCCAAACGAGGACGACACCCGGGTGACGATCCGGCTGTCGGAGCGAGCAGGTTGGGTCGCCGAGCACTACCCGGTGGACATCATCGACGTCACCGATGACGTCACCACCATAAGGATGAGCGTCTCGGACCCTGCCGTAGCCGCCCGTCTACTC
>CAXMPL010000310.1:0-4495 GCA_964195125.1 uncultured Kiloniellales bacterium
CGACCAGGTACATGCTCACGTCATGGACGCGGTCGAGCACTTCGCACAGCGTGTCCTGCCGGTACA
This sequence comes from uncultured Kiloniellales bacterium, assembly GCA_964195125.1. Classification (GTDB taxonomy): domain Bacteria; phylum Actinomycetota; class Acidimicrobiia; order Spongiisociales; family UBA5794; genus JACZST01. Next base: position 67 of record CAXMPL010000310.1, read on the forward strand.
TGAGGTCGATCAGCGAGACCTCGACCTTGGCGACCAGCGACAGCTGCTGTTCCTCCCCATCCGAAAGCGCCCCAAACGTGTCGACGGCGGATACCTCGATTGGCAGGTCGAGACCCCCTTTGGCTGCGAGCTCCGTGGCCAGCACGATCAGGTCGGGCCGAGCTCCCAGAGGTGGCAGCGACCAGTTGAACAGGAAGGGAACGATGAACTTGCCGGTCGGGTCCTCGGGGACGTCGCTGGTGTCCAACAGGGTGTCCTCGAGATCGAGCACCACCCTTGGATCGAGGTCGATGGCGACGTGAAGGTCGAGGGGCCCCTCACACGCCTCGGCTGGGTGGACATCGACCTCCCATGCCTGCCGCAGCGTGTAGGTCTCGACGAAGTGCCGCTCATCGTGCACGTGGAATCCGTGCTCGACTGCATGGTCTTTGAGGTAGGTCACCGTACCGGCGAGATCGACGGCCATGGCCGTGAGGGTACCGCGCCTTCATGCGATAGGGTTCGGCGACCCGCGAGAGAGGCAGCAGTCATGCCGCTGCGCTTCGGTGCAGACTGGAACCCGTTCAGCACGGAGTTCATCTCGGGAGAGTGGTGGTACGACCGGTCGGAGAACACGTTCGGCTACACGCTCAGCGAGGACGACACGGAATGGGGTGATACCACCTGGGAATTCCCTGGTCCCGAGGAGTATGCGGCCATCGCCGCCGAACATGAGCCCGGGTGGACGGCAAACGCCGGGGAAAAGGCGCTGCACGCCGCGTTGGTCTCGGGAGACCCCTATGCCATCGATCTGGCCGCGGGTCAGCACCCCGCCTACCGGGCCATTGCCGACACGCTCGCCGGACTGTTGTCGCTGAACACGCAACGGTCCTATGCCGGCGAGCTTCTCGATCGAGCGATCGAGGCGGACTACGAGCCAAAGGACGACCCGTTCGTCCGCACCTACCTGCCGGGAGCGGGAATCGTTGTACCGATCGCCCCCGGCGTCGTGGTGGCGCTGCCCCTGATGCGGACCGCGGTGGCTCTGGCTGCTGCCGAGCTGCACCAGGCTGCTCAGGAATACACAAGAGCGATCGGCGCCCTCGAACCGGTGGAGCGCACGACGCACGTGACCCTGTCACTCGCTGAGCTGTTGTGCGCCGCCGGGCGCTACGCCGACGCGATAGAAAGGACCGACGACGTCGTCAACACCGACGACGTCACGGCCCTCACCATGGCGTATCGGGCGATGGCGCAGCGTGAGCTTGGTGACGTCGCCGCCGCCGCACAGACCCTCGAGGACGTGTTCGGACGGGACAGCCGTTCCGACGAGGTGGTGGGTTTCGCTCGTATCGTCGAGTCGTCGCTGGCCGGGCCCTCGGTATGACTTCACACGACCACTTCGCCACCCGGCGTGTTGTCCGCTTCGGCACCGCCGGCCTGGAGACGATCGAGGATCGGGTCGCCAGAGAGGCACCCATGGAGATCCGGATCGGATCGACTCCGATCGCGGTGCTGATGAGAACACCAGGAGACGACGTCGACCTCACCCTCGGTTTTGCGCTCACCGAGGGGATCGCCATCCATCCGCACGAGCTGGTCGGCGCGGTTTCGGTCGGCAGCGAGGACGAAGACGCTCGTTACCAACTCGAGTTCGCCGAGGGTGTCGAGGTCAACCCCGATCAGTTCAAGCGCAACCTGTATGCCAGCTCTTCGTGCGGGGTGTGCGGCAAGGCATCCATCGATGCGGTCCGAATCGCGGCTGCGCCACCGTCGCCCGGCCCCCTGATCGATGGTGCCTCCCTCGACTCGTTCGCGGCGACGATGCGAGCCGCCCAACCCGGGTTCGACGCCACCGGGGGACTCCACGCCGCCGCCCTGTTCCAGCCGGACGGAACAATGGTCGCGCTGCGCGAGGACATCGGCCGCCACAACGCGGTAGACAAGGTGGTCGGTGCTACATCCGGAACCCTGTGGCCACTGAGCGACCACCTCCTGTTGGTATCCGGCAGGGTGTCGTTCGAAATCGTCCAGAAGGCTGCGGTGGCCGGGATCCCGATCGTTGCCGGCATCTCAGCGGCCTCGTCCCTGGCCATCGACCTCGCTGGGGAGTTGGGGATGACCGTCGTCGGGTTCATGCGCGAAGGCTCGTTCAACGTCTACACCGGAGCCGAGCGGATCTCCTAGGGCTTCGGCCGGACAGCGCTCCATTACCTCGCAGCCTCGAGGGGTGTCTCTACATCGGCGATGCCCCATCTTTGGATGGAGGCGACGGCAATGAGAACCAACAATCCTCCGATGATCTGTACCGGGCTCAGATACTGCCCCAGCAACACCCACGCCGCAGCAGCGGCGAATACCGGCTCGGTGGTGGCGATGACCCCGACCACACCAGAGGCGACCCGTTGCAGGGCGCCGAACTCGATGAAGAACGGTAGGGCGGTGCCGACCACCCCGATCCAGACAAGCTCCGCCCATACCCCGCCCGACAGATCCGTCGGAAACGTCCACAGCGGCTGAACGACGATCCAGATCAGCGAAGCGGACACAAAACCCCAGGTCATTACCGTGACGATCGGGTAGCGGCGGGTCAACCGCTCCCCAAGTACCAGATACGACGCAAAGGTGACCGCGGAAGCCAAGCCGGCAAGGACTCCGAGCCAGTCGCCACCCTCGAGCTGCCACGCCTGTGTCACCATGACGACACCGATGATCGCCACCACAGCAGCCGCCCACGCGGTCGGGCTGACCGTCCTGCCCTGCACCCCCGCCATCCAGGCCAGGATGAGGATCGGTCCTAGGAACTGGATGGTCGCCCCCGGCCCCACCCCCAGTCGTTCCAAGGCCCAATAGAAGGTCACGTTGACAACAGCGAGGTTCGCCCCGAGGAGAGCGAACCACCACAGGCCGCCTCTCGGGTTGAGTAGACCGCGCCACCACGCCACCGGCACGAGGATGGCGGTGGTCAACAGTGCCCTCACCTCTGCGACCCGCGCCGGCGAGACCTCGCTGAAGGCGTCTGCAGCGATGGCGCCACTGACCCCCCACATGAATGCTGCCGAGAGGGCGAGCAGGACACCGGTGCGAGCGGAGCGGTCGACCCTCATCGCGAGCGGTGAGCCCAAAAACGTGCCCGACGCGTCTCCGTCATGTTTGGCCTCACTACGATCGGGCCGGGAGCGTACCGCTACGGGATCAGGAGCCGATCGTGGCCAAACCCGAGGTCTTGTTCGTCTGCGTCCACAACGCCGGGCGGTCCCAGATGGCTGCCGGGCTCCTCGACCATCTCGCCGCGGGGCGGATCGTGGTGAGGAGTGCAGGGTCTGACCCGGCAGACCAGTTGGACCCGACGGTCGTCGAGGTGATGCGGGATCTGGATATCGACATCTCGCGAGAGTTGCCGAAGCCGTTGGCCGACGGCGCGGTGCGTGCCGCCGACGTCGTCGTCACCATGGGATGTGGAGACGTCTGCCCTGTGTATGCAGGGATCCGCTATCTCGACTGGGACCTACCCGAACCATCGGGAAAGAGATCCGTCGAGGTCAGGAGGATCCGCGACGAGATCGAGCGGAAAATCGTAATCCTCCTCGACGAAATCCTGGCATGAGTGCAACGCCGCAGGCCAAGGCGGGGTTCTATCCATTGAGATGACTACAACCGTCGCAGATATCAACTGGCGCCTCGCCGACGACACCGACGCGGCGTTTCCCGACCTCGTCCGTTCGCTGCAGGACGGCATCTTCTCCGGCGCGCTTCAGCTCACTCACAATCGGCACGATGCCGAGGACGTCACCCAGGAGACCTTCGTTCGCGTGTACCGGGCATTGACCGGCTATGACCGGGAGCGCATCCGGAACCTGGAGCTGCGACCGTGGATATGGACGATCGCATTGAACCTGTGCCGTAATAGGGCGCGCACTCGGTCGCGACGCCCCGAGGTGAGCGGAGTCGACCTCGATCGAGCCGTGACGAACGGCGACCCGGGTCTTATCGCCGCCGATGCGGTCGACCTCGAGGTCTGGCGAGGACGGCTATCCCGGGTCAGCGCACCACAGCGTACCGCCGTTGTCCTCCACCACGTGGTTGGACTGCCACACGTCGAGATCGCTGAGATCACTGGGAGAGCTGAGAGCACGACACGATCCGATCTTCGCAGGGGTTTGGCCGCCTTGCGCAAGATCATCGAGGAGGAATCGCCATGACCAATGAGACCATCACCCAGTCGCTCGAGCAGCTGGCAACAAACGCGCCGCACGGCCTGCTTGATGAGGTGCTCGACACGGTGGGGATTCTCCCCGACGAGTTCACACTCGTCGACGGCCCCACCGGACCGGCCTATGTATCGTGGAGCCGAGCCGGCGTCACCGCCTACGTCCCTCAGGCGATCGTCGCATCACCGGAGGACTTCGCCGAACAGCACCCCCGACCGGCCGACTACGTCGAAGCCCCC